>JAVRLS010000001.1:0-60614 GCA_031961205.1 Thermoplasmataceae archaeon
GTATTTGCGTGTGCTGTCCCTTTCCGTGGGCTTGAATATACCGGGCCTGGCAGTTGCCATCTGGGGCCTGTGGTTCTTGCACAGTATTTCTGCAAGTGTACTTTCACCGTATGTCGGGCGGTTTGCCAGAAGCGTCCTGCTTTCGTCAACGTCAATAACAGTGCAGTCCGCCGTTATTCCTGTCCTTGCCCTTATGGCAATCCTTGAAGCAAGATCCCTGCCGTTTCTTGTGGCTGAAAGAAGGAATATATTCGGCTTGTATTCTTCTATATATTTACCGACCACCTCGGCTATTGGCAGTGTAAGGACATCCTTGAATTCCGGGGCCTCTGCAGCCAGTACTATGTCGCATCCGTATTCTCCGGCATCCTTTGCGAGCCTGTCAACCTTATCCCCTGTTATCACACATATAAGCTTTTCATGGACTTTGTCGGCCAGCTGCCTTCCGATTCCTATCATCTCAAGCGAAGATCTCTTGATCTCTTCCCCCTTATGCTCAAGGTAAACTCCCACATTCTTGTAATCGTCCTTATTCGTAACAGGAACTGCATTTATCAAACCAGTCATTTCGCATCACCAAATTTAAGTATCCCCTTTGCTACAAGTTCGTCAACCATTGAAGGGATTTCCTCAATCTTTATGACTTTCTTTCCCCTTTCTATTTCCTTTATTCCCTTCATAGATCTTACGATCGTAGGGGACCCGCGAAGGCCAACCCAGTTCGGGTCAAGGTTGACTTCCTTGATGCCCCATACCTCGACGCCTTTTTTCATGGCATCTATCTTTTTCCTGAGCTTCTGGTAACGGGGGATGTTAGCGTTAAGTATTACCGTGACAAGTGCTGGCGCCTTTATTTTGACAATCTCATCGCCATCCTCGAGTTCGCGGGTTGCTATAACGTAGCCATTCTCGTACTGCACGTCCTTCGTGTATGTTGCCTGTTCCCATCCGAGGAATTCGGCAACCCCGGGACCGACGTGGCCCGTGCTCGAATCGGTTGTTTCATCGCCGGCAAACACTATATCCACGTTCCCTATCCTTTCAATTGTGGCAGCAAGCGTCAGTGCAGTAGGATATGTATCAGCACCAGCAAACGCCCTGTCAGAAATCAGGATGCCCCTGTCAGCGCCTCTCGCCATGCATTCAAGAATTGCAGAATCCGCCATTGCAGGTCCCATTGATATGATGGTTATTGTCCCTCCAACCTTATCCTTAATCTTAAGTGCCATTTCCAGTGCGTTCAGATCAGGCGGGTTAACAATATTCCTCGCCTTCGTCCTGTTAAGCGTCATCTTTACAGGATCAACCTCAACTTCGCTGCTGTCAGGCACCTGTTTCATCATAACAACCATATTAACCATTTTTTATCACCCGAATTTGTATACGACACCATGATCTCCCTTTGGCAATGTCCATTTGACGCTTCCGTGGGAGCATGCTATATCGCAGGTACCGCATTCAACACAATCTTCGTACTTGAAGTTAAGTTTTCCGTTTATCAGCGTGTAGCAGTTAGCCGGGCAGGCAAAAACACAGAAGTGATCCGGGCATTTTGCACAAATATCTGGATCAATAGTTATGTGTTCATAGGACTTGTCCGTATTGTAATTCAACAATGCCAGCTTATCTTCTATCTTCAACATCATCACCCTTACATTTTCCTCATCAAGCGGTATCCATTAAGAAGGAGGTCTTTCGAGGTTGTATCGCTTTCTTTCACAGACTGTTTCAGTATGTCGGTAATATGCTTCTTTGGATTTCCACTTTCCTCAAACATCTGCATGAAGACTTTCTCAATTATGCCCGGAAGCAGATGCTGTATGAAAGGGTTCCATATAACATTCTGAATACCCTTGAACGTATACAGATCGCCGAGAACATAGCTGTTCCTGAGTTTTGCCTCGTATGAAGAGAGAGCCTGGGCAGACATATTTCCCTTGTTTTCAACTACTGTGTCTGCAGCCATCATTCCAGATGCTATCGCATAGTTTATTCCCTGAAGCATCATCCCATTGCTGAAGGCAAGCGAACCGGCTTCTCCCGCAACCAGATACCCGTCGCCGTAAAGTTTTGGGACACCGGCAAGACCCGATTCCGGTATCAGGTGCGCACTGTATTCCTGTACAATACCATCTTTTATCAGGTTCTTTATGTACGGGTGTTCCTCGAATTTTTCCATTATATCGTACGAATGGACATTGCCATTCTTCCTCAGGTAATCAAGGGAGGTGACCGCACCGAGTGAGATAGTATCCTTGTTTGTGTAAAGGAATCCTCCGCCCTGTACACCGCCATCCAGAAACCCCATAACGTATTCCGAAGCAAAACCCTCTTTTGATGATAAATTGAATCTTTCGTTGATCACATCCTCGGGAAGCTTTATTGTTTCCTTCATTCCCAGGGCAACATCGTGATCTGCAAGTTTTTTTCTCAATCCAGAATTTATGAGAACACGCGGGTTTGCCCCTTCGGCCACGATAACTGCATCAGCCGTTATGATATCGTCGTCCTGGACAACGCCGATGACCTTTCCATCCTTCATTGCAAGCCTGTCAACTGTAATACCAGTAAGCAGCATAGCCCCAGCATCCTTTGCCTTCTTTGCAAACCACTGGTCGAATTTACTCCTGACTATGATCTTCCCGGATCTTTTTTCGAAAAGATCTTCGGAATTAAATCCTATTGATATCTTTGATTTTTCAGTCAGGAAGGCAATTTCCTTTCTCGACACATATCTTTCTATCGGAGCACTGCGTTCCCAGTCTGGAACAACTTTTGAAAGATCATCACCCCATAGAACAGCGCCCGAAACATTCTTTGTTCCTGGAGGGTCCCCACGTTCCACAAGAAGTACATTGAGTTTATTCTGGGCCAGCCTTATGGCCGCTGAAGAACCAGCTGGTCCAGCGCCTATTACTATTGCATCGAATTCGCTCATCTGCATGAGATAACGAATCCATTTATATGCCTTTTGTCTTTATTCATACACCGTTTATTATAACAAAAATCTGATGTGCATTTCGACAAAATATTATGTTAATTAATTATAATTACTTTAAAAAAGTAATTAAAAAAATTCATTCGCACCTGAATATTTTATATATGATAAACTTAATATATTATAAAATTACCATATAAAAATTTCATATTTCAGATCAAAAAAGAGGATACTGGCCTGTTTCTATAAAAAATCCAATGCTTCTACTCATGCCTGATTGATTCTATGTATTTGAAAAGCGCTGAAAACGCCAGGTTCCTGTGTGATATCATATTCTTTTCTTCCGTACTCATCTCGGCGAAGGTTCTTTCGGAATTTTCCGGGATGAATATTGGATCAAAACCGAATCCGCCAGATCCCTCCGGCGTTTTTGAAATGGACCCGTTCACAATTCCCCTGAACTGGATTATACGAAAACCATCAAAGAATGATACAACTGTTTCAAAGAAGGCCTTTCTATTTTCCGGAACAAGTTTCAGTATCCCCTGATTGCCTATGGTTTTGCTCACGTATGAGGAATACGGGCCAGGGAATCCACCGAGAGATTCTATATAGAGCCCGGAATCATCAATGAAGAACGGTGGATCAACCTTCCCGGCAAGTTTCCTGCAGCTGTCGTATGAGATCTTATCGGTTGTATCCTCCTGTATCTCTTCGTATTTAAGCTCCACCCACTTCACGGTAAGGGAGAACTTCTTCGCTATTTCGCTTACTTCTTCAAACTTATGCCTGTTACTTGTTACAAATTTAAACATACCTGTGCCTCGCCTCTATCTCCTGCATCCTGTTTTTTACATCGCCGTATCCTCTGTAGCATTTAGAGTATTCCTCCATGAATGCTTCCGCTATTCCATCATCATTGATTGAAAGGTTTTTTATGGACTGAAGGAACATATATATATCCACTGCAAGATCCTCCACTTCAGAATCTGATTTTCCCATACTCGGATCAATCATATAGACTTTCTCTCCGGACACCATTATGTTATTGACGCCCAGATCACCATGCGTTATTCCGTTCCCGTGCATAAGGCACACACTCCTTGCTATTTTTTTTATGATCTGATCGTAATGGGCATTTTCCTTAAGAAACTCTTTTAGCGTTATCCCACTGATCTTTTGCATTGTCAGTGACATGGAATTTCTGTCAAAATCATAAACTACAGGGGTATCAACGCCTGTTTCCCTTATTTTTCTGAGAAGGTAGAATTCATTTTTCATCCTTTCATATCTTATCCTTTCATCCAGTTCCGGGTTTCTATAAGTTTTTCTTATCCTGGATTTTACTATGGCTTTTCTTCCGTAGAATTCTGATTCAGAAATTGAGGATTCTGCTCCCCTGTTTTTATAAGGGTTTCCATCCGCGTCATCGATCCATGGCGCCGGAACTTCGTCTATCCTGTATCTCTGGTTTATCCCCGTTTCGCTGATCCGCATCCTTGATCCGCTCCCGTACATAAGCATGGCAGCCTGCGCTATCATCACACCGTTATCCATGCAGTATTCCTTATCTGTAAGATAGGCCTTAACGCCATTTGCATCTGCCATCTCAGAAACCATCTTCCTCAGCCGGTTGTTCAGTGCCACCCCGCCGGCCAGAAGTATTTCAGATTTTCCCGATATATAAAGAGCCCTTTCAATGACCTCTATGAGCATTGAAAAGGCAGTTTCCTGTATGCTGTAGCATATATCGTTTATGTCCCTGCCAGTCTCCATGTATCGTTTTGCTGCCGTAAGTATGCCGGAAAATGATGTGTCCATGCCTTTCACAGAATACGGCAGATCCAGGATATTCTTCCCTTTTTCAGCCATGGCCTCAATTTTAGGACCACCCGGGAAACTTATGCCGGAGAGGCGCGCGAACTTATCAAGCATATTTCCTATCCCTATATCCAGAGTTTCGCCAAGAACGTGATACCTGCCCTTTATATGGGCAATGACCTGTGTATTTCCGCCGGAGACATAAAGCATTATAGGATCTGATGCCCCTGTAACCCTCCTGCCTATCTCTATATGGCCGAGCGGGTGGTTTACTCCGAGAATCGGTTTCTTAAGCTTAAGTGATAACGTTCTCGCAGCAGTTGCAGTGACCCTGAGGGAAGGCCCCAGGCCCGGCCCCATGGAAAAGGCGATTAGATCTATGTCGGATGGCGATATTCCTGAAGCATCCAGACTCTTCTTTATTATGGATGCAACATTTTCGGCGTGATGTACGGCCGCTTCTCTTGGATGTATCCCGCCGTGATCCGGCACATACATGGAAGATACATTCGACAGTATCCTGTTTTCGTCCACTATCCCGCAGCTAATTGTATGCGCTGTGCCTTCCAGCCCGAGTACTATCATCGAATACGTATTGCATCCTTATAAATTAATTTCACAATTGAAACCGGATAGATCATTTTGATTCGAAACATGGGAAATTTTGGATGCGATCATAATTATATTAATCTTAGGCAATTTTTATGAATCACCGGAAAGGCAACATGATTATAAAGGAAGTTGTTATCACGTTAAAGGTGACATATGCCAAATTCCATTGCGATAATTGCTGATCCAAAAAGCGGGAAAACTTACAAAAAAGAGATTCCAGTTGAACGTGTAGGATCACTTGTGGGACGAAAAGTAGGTGAAGAGATAGACGGTGTTTTTTTCGATCTTGTAGGGTACAAACTGAAAATAACAGGTGGAAGCTCTGCTGATGGCTTTCCCATGAGATCGGACCTTCCGATGCAGGGAAAGAAGCAGATACTCATAACGTACAGGAAGGGATACAGGGGGAAGAACGGGATAAAGAAAAGGATAACTGTCAGAGGATCGATAATCAGCAACGACATTACACAGATAAACCTGATGGTCACGCAGTACGGCCCTAACCCAATCGCTGAAGAAAAAAAGGAAGCTGAGTAAATTCATGTTGCCACAGCCATCTGTAAACATAGGAATGGTAGGTCATGTTGACCACGGGAAAAGTACGTTGACTCTTGCCCTGACCGGTACCAAGACTGATACTCATTCCGAGGAAATTAAAAGAGGGATATCAATAAAGCTTGGTTATGCAGATACTCCCGTATATAAATGTACAGACGAGCAGGGCAATGAATACTACAGTCATACGGATAACGGAAACTGCAAGCTTGAGCGCGTGATTTCATTTGTTGACGCACCCGGGCATGAAACCCTTATGGCTACCATGCTCTCCGGATCGGCAATAATGAACGGGGCCCTTCTTGTCATAGCAGCGAATGAGCACTGCCCGCAGCCACAGACAAGGGAGCATATGACTGCGCTTGAGATAATGGGCATAAAAAACATAATAATAGTGCAGAATAAGATAGACCTTGTTACAAAAGAGAGGGCAGTAGAAAGTTATAAGGAGATAAAGAATTTTGTTGCCGGAACAATAGCGGAAAATGCACCTGTTATACCCGTTAGCGCCTATCACAACACAAATATAGACGTGCTTCTTGGGGCCATAGAGAAGTACATACCGGATCCTGATTTCAGCCTGAACGCCGATCCGTTAATGTACGTGGCGAGATCATTTGATGTAAATAAACCCGGATCTGATATAGAAAGCCTGAAAGGCGGTGTTATTGGAGGATCACTTGTCAGGGGTGAATTTTCTGTTGGCGATGAAATAGAAATTGTTCCTGGCATCCAGGTAACAAAGGGCAACAAATCCGTGTGGGAAAATGTAACCACGGAAATAATAAGCCTTATGGCCGGCAAAAATTCATATGAAAAAATAAGAACCGGTGGGCTTGCTGCTGTTGGTACAAGACTTGATCCGTTCCTCACAAAGGGGGATGCATTCACCGGAAGGGTGGCTGGCGCCGTCGGCAAGGTTCCAGATATGACATTTTACCTGAGAATACAATCTAACCTGCTTAAGCGTGTTGTTGGATCAGATAAGGAGATGAATGTGGATCTTATAAAGCCAAAAGAAACACTCATGTTCACTGTTGCAACAGCCAATACTGTCGGACTCGTAAACACGGTTAAAAGTGATGAGATAGAACTTACCCTGAAATATCCTGTTGCTGCCATTGAAGGCATGCGTATCGCCATCGGACGCAGGATAATGAACAGATGGCGCCTTATAGGATACGGTACAATACTTGCAATACAATGAAATTTTTACCGCGTCTTCATTTCTATAAACCGGAGGATCGGGATCAGCCTTTTTCTTAATTCGTATCCGAAATCAGTGAGAGCGTATGTAACTATCCCGTTTTCACTGGCCTTTTTAATTATGCCGGTGGAAATAAGATCCCTTATCCTCCGTGAGATAATTGAGTTGCTGGATTCAGGAATGGATTTTCTTATGTCATTGAAATTTCCTCTTGTATTTTCATTACCGATCACACTTATCAGGAGAATGGAATATTTTTTGCCCAGTGCCCTCAAAACAGGTTCAGAGGGATCAATGCAGATCTGCGTTTCTCCATCAATCAGCATGCATGCATTGTTCCTGTTGATGTCTTCTGCCATGTTCACATCCTTAAATAAACAGGTAATAGCCCCTAATAAGTATTTTTATGCCCTGTAATCTAAATGATTTAGTATTATATAATTAAATAATTATATTATAAATGTACGGCGTATCTTGTCAGTACTGATTTTATAGAATTCTGATCTGACATCTCAAAATACCGGATTTTTATAAAGATGCAGGTGTCGGGATTTGGACCCGAGTCGAAAGCTTGGAAGGCTCTCGTGCTACCAGGCTACACCACACCTGCCTATTTCCAGTATATCCCTCAAAAATATAAAAGTTATGAGGGGGGCGGAACAGAAAAGATGAGATCGTATGTAATGGTTGAAGTGAGATTTGATCCGTGGTATAATGTACTTCCCGTAACAGTTACATATCCGAGGTCATAACTGTGAGCGGCGGATATATTGAAGTAAAGATAATTATTGTTTAAATGCGATGATATTAGCGCAGATGGCGCACCGTTTAAGGAATACGTAACGGAATATGACGATATGCCGGAATAAGCAAACATGTACATACGGAATGAATCTGTCGTACCAAATGGAACAGAATATCTGCTTGAAGAGACAGCTGGTGTTGTCCATGTACCGTTTTGATATATCTGAAACCCTGATATCTCAGGACCTGAAACATGAGTCAATGGCGGGTTTAATATAAGAATCCAGAACACAAGCCATGTCAGAAACAGTTCCCCCACCAGAAGTATCCTGTGTGTGGCCTTCCTTGAAAACTTTACTTTCAGAGCTGAAAGGATGTGTTCAGAGAAAAGCAATACAACTATAATAAGCAGTATTGCAAAATACCAGTAGCCTATAAGTTGCAGGTAACCTGAGGCTATTCCCACCAGAGCTGCTATTACAAAGACTATAACTATTGATTTAGCTCTTTCCTTTTCATTGTATATGAAATCTCTCTCGCTGAACTCCGGAATATTTACAAGAGGCTCCTCATCATCTTTAGGCATTTGTAAACCCTATTTTTACTTCATTAATGAATTTAACGCTCTATCCGGATCCGTTGCCTTTACTACGCCTGAAGATATCAATATGCCAGCAGCTCCCAGTTTTAATGCTTTTTCAACATCATCCCCGTTCTTAATTCCAGCTCCGACCAGAACTTTTGATGAAAAACTTTCAGATATTTTCACAATGTCAGAAATCATTTCCGGTTTAGATGTTGAGACTGATATGTTCCCTCCTATCAGTTCCTTAGGCTCATATGCAAGGTACTCGGGTTCATATTTGACATAATTTCTGGCTTCATCCAGGGTCTCAATGCAGAGGACTATCTCAAAATCTTTTTCTCTGGCCTTTTCAAGTATTTTCCTTATTTTCTCCTGAGATACCCTGTTTTCAGAATGATTCAGCAAAGAACCGCGAATACCATTTTCCAGAAGATTTTCCATTATAATTTTTCCTGTGTATGGGCCGCGATCATATTCATCAACATGCTGTGCAAAGAACTCAAAACCAGCATATGATTTTTCCTTATAAAGATCAAGAAATGACGGTGATACGATCTTCCGGTATTCATTCGTATGTGCCTTCATTGCGGACATCAACGTATCAAACTTCTTTCCTGTTGATTCGGCATAGTTTTTCATATTTACTATTATAGTTTTTGTAACCATGGTCGAATATTGCAAGGATGCTTTAAAAGTTATCAAAAGCTGGTTTTACTCTTATGAAAGATGGATAAAATGATTGTGAACGATACTATTCATTAGAATTTATTTATCTTTCACGGATTCAATCTTCGCCCTCAAGAACATAAAACTCGCCTATCATGGCCTTAACTTCACGCTCAGGTAGAGAGAATTTTCTCACCTTCAGATCGCTTTCGAGAAGCATGAGCTCGGCAAGCTCATCGGGGTAACCCTCAGCATAAATTATTTCCTTCATCTGCGCGTTCATTATCATCTTGGAACATACAACGCATGGATGCGTGGTAACGTAAATAACCGAATCCTTTATGCTCACTCCATGCACAGCCGCCTGAATGATGGCGTTCTGTTCAGCGTGCAGGCCACGGCAGAGCTCGTGCCTTTCACCGGACGGAATCTTTAAATCTTCCCGTATGCACCCCGTAACATTACAATGGGCAGCGTTTGATGGCGGGCCGTTATAGCCGGTTGCAAGAACATTTTTATCCTTGACTATAACAGCTCCCACTTTCCTCCGCGTGCAGGTTGTTCTGGAAGCTGCAAGATAAGCCATTCTCATGAAATACTCATCCCATGAAGGTCTTTCGGACATGATTTATATATCCGAAACCACCTTAAATAAGATTTGTAAAAAAAAGAGATACATGATTTAGCTTGGCAGTATAAAAAAAAGCTTTATTTACAGTATGTATTGGAATATATGGAAAATGAAAATAGAGAGTACTGCAGTATAGTGGATGATTATCTGCCATTCAACCATCCTTACTTCAGGGCCAGAAATGAAGTTGAGGCATCTGAATCTTTTCTTGGGCTTGCAATTGCTGAAGGGCTGAGAATAAATGAGATAAGAGAATTTATTGATATACTGGACACGCTTTATTCAGGAATTTCGGACAGCGAAATAAAACTTGATGAATTCAAGGAAAAGCGCCTGAAATTCACAGAAGAGGGCTGGTATGATCCTAAGGAAAAGTGCAACAATGGAGACAGAAGAGCCATTATGCTATTTCTTTCTCATTATCATCTGGAAAATGCTGTGAATGAACTCATGTCTCTTGAGGAGGATGAACGCTTTTCAGGCAAGATAAAGGAAAGTAATATAACATATATGAAAAAGCTGAGTGAAGCGATCGTCAGGGAAGCCCTTGGATACGTACGCATATGATCTGATTATTGAATTCTTTAACTATTTGAGAATATCCTCCTGGTAGTTGTCGTCCTGCACAGGCCTTTTTATGTGCACTTCAGGGCCTCTTTCATCTTCACTGGTTTTCATCATCGCTTTTGTAGTGCCTTTATATTGCATGGACTTTAAGGTATCTTGACGTTTACATTTCCCCTTTAAGGGGAAATCCATTTCTATTCGATATTTCTATGAAACAATATCCTGAAAGACCTGCGGGATTATGCATAAAAACCCTTTAAAATAGGGTGTATAACGGTATTTAAAATGACGGATTCGCATGATGCATGCAAGATAAATCGCGTCTATTAATCTATGTTGAAGGCATCATAAAACAGGAAACTTAACAGGATAGACAAAGCTATGAGGTATTGTGATATTTATACCTTCGATGGAGGAAAGCATTTTTACAGCAATGTTAAACATTTCTATAGCTTTATCAAACGAGAGCATCTGATAGTGTACCATTGAAGCTGATAAAAGTATTAAACCGCGATAAAACTTCCTTTCATTCCCTTTTGAATGTTTCCATAAACTTTCCATAACTTCGTGGGCTTCCCAGTATTTTTCATCTGAAAAAAGTGCGGATACATTGCGCAATATATCTTCCTTATCGCGTGTTGCCAGAGATTCCTGAAGTTTTTCAGCGTCAAATTCCTCGACTTCCTTAACGCTTATGCTTTTTAATATCTCGTCTATGCATGCGTCGTTTCTTGTATGTATATCAAGTTCTATGTCCCTGGTTCTGTACCTGAATATTGGCCGATCTATGCAGCTTAATTTTTTGATATCGTCCGGAGCCACATCTTTTGGGATATAAATTAGATATCTTTGCATCAGTGAGACCTTTGGATCAAGCTTTATGTTTCAAAGATTCCTGGCTGCCTATAAAATCTGTGTACGATTTAGGTTCCTTCACGTATCTCGTAAGTATGCTTGTTTCCCTGGAATAGTCTTCAAATAGCATCCTGGCCTCATATTCTTTGAATATGCCTGTATCTTTTATGTTCATTATGCTCCTATCAAGTTTTGCCTCCCCTACAGAATGCATGCCTTTGATAGATCTCATAGCGTTAACTGCGTCCATGAGTGAAAATTTGTTGATGCCACTGATATCGTAGGTGCCTTCTCTTCCAAGGTTCTGTTTGACAACGGATATGACATCGTCAACGTAAACTGGTGCCAGGTTTCCTCCCGGATATAGGTGGGTAATTGATAAAGAAAGCTTCTGAAGGCGATCCGTTATATGATCACCCTCCCCAAAAACATATGGAAGACGGAACACGAGACCATTTTTAAATACGCGTGTATTGTCTTCCACAAGTCTCTTTGTTCTGAAAAAATCCAGTGGATACGAAGGCTGATTGATCATGGAAAATGAGATTATTTTTTGATCTTTGTCATATTTTTTGATTGCTTCAACGATGTTCTTTATGCCGGTAAGAGTAACATTCCTGTTTTCACTTTCTTCGACGCCCCATTTCTCAACAGCATAGACTATTGTATCGAATCCTTCAATAGCTTCTAGAACATTTTCGTAGGATGTCACATCACCCTTCACCCACTTTGCGTTTTTGTTCTTAATATCTGCATTTTCCCTTGAAAAATAAACGATTTCCTCAGCATCAATGCCTTCAACAAGTTTTTTTCCAATGAATCCGGTTCCACCGAAAACTATGATTTTCACTGGTGAGTAACTTTTTTACCTATTAAAAAGTGATGTTGTATTTCATATATGATAATCCAGAGAACCTAACTTTTGTTAAAGACAAAATTGAATAGCATAATAACAGCCGTCCTTATAAAAAGGTCCATGGGTATACGTTCACAACTATGTTTAAGTAGAAAATCCATGATTTTAGAATCATATGTATATGTCCACTAATTAGTTATTTCATTGCAGGTTTTTATGTGGATGCTATTACCAGAAATACAGATTCATATTTTTATCGCAAAGAATATTGTCCTGGTTGTTTATCAGCTTAAGAAATTGTTTATAAATTTTTATTAAATAAAAATTAAAAAAATCTTTATGAGTATCACTGCAACAGGGTAAATCGTCATATTCCGGAGAATAAACAGATTCGGTACAGCGTAGGAAGCTTGATTCTCTTGAGAAGATATTCTCTGTATCAAAGGATTTCACAGAAATGAATCAGTTGAAAAATGAATCGCCGGGATATTATAGAAAGCAGTATTGAGAAGAAATATTCATTTGAGAAGATGCCTATGAACTGTAGAATATTCAGAAAATTATGTTGCAGAACCGGAAATAAAGAGAGAATTAGCAGGAAGCAGAAAGGTATATTTGAAAAACTATCGTTGTCGCTGGATCATGTGCCTGCATTTCTGAAGAGTTAAGGATGCACAGCTGCCTATAGATGTCAATGGAAAAAGTTCTTTTGACTGATCCGCTCCCTTTATTCTGGACACTTGGACGGATATGATTACATAAATGTCATTGGAACTTTTTTCATAGAAGAAGAAGCAATAAAAATAATTGTTGAAAAATCAAAAATTGTGGAAATGTGTATTTAAAATAAAAATATTTTTAAATAATTTATTCTTTTGCATTTTCCGCTTTTTCTGGCACTCTTACAGGTATCTTCTTTGACGCATCGCGTAGTTTGCCAAGTGTATTATCTTCAAACATTGATGTAATATCCTCCACTGATTTTCCCTTTGTTACAGGCATTATAAAGTAGAATATTGTCACTGCTATCAATGATAACACTCCAAATATTGCCATGGAATATCCTATTTTTATTGTTGAATCCATAACCGGGAATATTTCTATTATAGCAAAATTTGAAATCCAGTCAATAAAAGCTATTAAAGATGCATACCTTCCCCTGAAATTGGTTGGAAAATATTCGCCTTGTATAATCCAGCCTGTTCCTCCAACTCCAAAAGCAAAGAAGACAATAAATCCTGCAAAGCCTATTAAAAGGCCTATACTTATATGTAATAAATACAGCACTGTCCCGAGAAAATCAAAAAATGCCATGCCACTGTATCCTAAAAGTGCCAGTGATCTTCTTCCAAATGAATCTATTAACTTGAATCCTATATATGTTGCTGCCACATTTACTACTGCCAGTATGGATGATGCTTCAACAGCGAATATTATTCCACCGACAGTAGAGCTTGAGGAAGATATCAGATGGAGTGAGCCTATTATAACCGGTCCATAATAGAATGGTATATTTATTCCTGTTATCTGCTGAAACATCATAAACAGAGCAACGATCAAAAATGCCCTTTTTACTCCGGATGTCATGCCCTTTGTTTCCTTGGACTTTAAATAATCATGTGTCTCCTTAAGTTCCTGTTCTGTTGTATCTACGCCAAATCTCTTTATTGCATCTATGGCCTTATCAAACTTCTCATGCAGTATTAACCATCTTGGTGATTCAGGCATGTATATCCTGAATCCCAGGCCAATAAGAGCAGGCACGGCTGCCAGAATCAAAAGAATTCTCCAGTCAAGGGTGAACGCCAGTCCAGGTGCAAGCGCGAAGGTAGCCATTCCAACAAGATATGCAGTAAGTATACCAACAGTTAAAACCCACTGCTGCATTATTGCAAGCTTACCTCTCTTTTCTTTCGGAGCGTATTCCGCTATGTATGAAGTTGCAATTGCAGAATCTGCCCCTACTGCTATTCCTATCAGTGTTCTTGAAATCAATAGCATTGCAAGGTCGATTGTTAAACCTGATAATATTGCGCCTAAGGCATATATTATTGCATCTGCTATTAATAGATATTTCCTTCCATATTTATCGGAAAGAAGTGCTGCTATTAATGCGCCTGCAGCTGCACCCAAAGAAGCCCCGGCAACGAGATACCCCTCAATAAATCCCTTTATGGCGGGGTAAACGTGCTCAAGTACCGGCAATGCACTGCCTATATTCGTAGTGTCATAACCAAATAAAAATCCTCCAAGTGTAGCCAGGATTGTTACCGACCAATAGAAAGCTGTAGTATTTTTCGAATCCAGCTTGCTTAAAAGTTTGTCGCTTAGCTCCATTGACTTAAATCATTACCTGGTATATACAATTAATCGTTGGTCGGCATGATTAGCACGAGCCTGAGGATCATTGGCAGGATTCTTTCCCGGAGATCAATTCCCGAATGATACTGTTCCTGGAACGTCCCTTATGGGATTCTGTTTTCTCAGCTTTGTTGTATAGTTTATGGAATTTAACTTTTGGAATATCTCCGCAACTCTTTTAGTCCGAGTATTCAGATACCTTCCTGAATATCACCGATGGCCTGAGGGATCGTTTTGCCCGGTCGTTTGTCATACTGATATAAATATCGATAACTAATTCGAAAAGCTATGCTTTTTTCTTTTGAGAAGGCTGCCAAATAATTTTTGCGTTTCAAATTTTAATCGGAATAGGTCAGGAATACAAGCTTGTGATGCAGATTATCTATATCATTCACTGTTCCGCTACCGTTGAATGATTTTGTCCCCTCGTTTATCTATTGAGGGGTGTCCATATTTTGAATCTTTCCTCTTTATGGAACTATTCAAGCGCCATGCATAGCGTATTATAAGTTGACCGCTCTGCTGCGAATTTCGCCTCCTTTTAGCGAAGTTTTCGAAAACCGAATGCCCGGCGTCTATATTTGTTCTATTACGATCAATGTCCTGATCATCCTGTGTTTCTTCAAAATTTTAATCATGCATTTAATATAATACATTGGTTATATAGTGATCTTTCAGTTCAAAATATTATATTCATATATATTCCATATACCTTAGACTGACCAGTTACGAATTATGAATAATGTTAAATATTGTGTAGCTATTCATTTTTGAAGTATATGCCTAAGACAGTAACAAACATTAAACCGATGGATATTTTAAAGAGTTCAATTACAAAAAATGTCCTTATAGATGTTAAGGGTAACAGGGAATATTCGGGCATTCTTGAGGGGTATGATGTTTATATGAATATTGTACTCCAGAATGCGAGTGAAATAATAAACAAAGAGAATAGGGGGGTTTATGAAAGAATACTTGTACGCGGGGATAATGTCATATTTGTTTCTCCTTCAAAAGGTGATGTGAATGAGTAATGGAACAGCTGTAATGGGCAAAATAAACAATAAAAAAGTTCATATTACATGCAGAAGATGCGGCAGGCATACATATAATGTAAAAACCAAGAGGTGCTCACACTGTGGATTTCCAGCCCCAAGAATCAGATCTTATAGATGGGCAAAAGCCAAGTGAGGACTGCGCGGTAGTTGGGTTCAAGGGGAATTCCCCCGCATACTTTCCTATCCTCCTAGCTTTGCGTGCGCTCCAGCACAGGGGCCAGGAAAGCGCCGGCATGGCCATTTTTAATGGCGAAAAAATTGTCTTGAAGAAAGGACTTGGACTTGTTACAGAAGTTTTTGACCCAAAACAGAAAGAACTTGATGGGACAACAGGCATCGGACATACAAGGTATTCAACTGCCGGCTCAAAGAATGCCGGAAATGCTGGTCCCTTCCTTCTCAATTCTTCCGTAGGGTTTGCATCAATATCGCATAATGGAGAGATAGTTAATGCAGATGCATTAAGGGAAGAAATGAAGAGCCAGGGGATAACGTTTCAGACAAATTCCGATACAGAGGTTATGCTGGCTGAACTTGTGCGGGAAATATCAAAGTATGGCTTCAAAGGCGGCTTTGAAATGTCCATGAAAAAATTGAGGGGTGGATACGCCTGCGCTTTTTCCATAAATGACCGGCTATTCGCGATGCGTGATCCGAATGGAATACGCCCGCTGGTTATAGGCCATAACCGGGACGGAATGATAATAGCATCTGAAACATGCGCTATAGATGTTCTTGAAGGTGAAGTCATAAGAGATGTGGAACCTGGTGAAATTTTAGAAATAAAGGACAATAAAATCGAAACTGTAACAAAAATGCAGGCGGCAAATACTGCACATTGCATGTTCGAATATGTTTATTTTTCAAGGCCAGACAGCATTCTGGACAGCATAAATGTTTATAATGCAAGAGTCAAGATGGGCATGGTTCTTGCAAAGGAGCATCCTGCTGATGCTGACATGGTGATTCCTGTGCCTGATTCCGGAAGATCTCAGGCAATAGGATTTTCCATGCAGTCAGGCGTATCATATGCAGAAGGACTGATCAAAAACAGGTACTCGGAAAGAACTTTTATAATGCCGGATCAGAATGAAAGAAAAAAGGCTATCCGCCTGAAACTGAATCCAATTCGATCCGTTATAGAGAATAAGAGAATTGTACTTGTTGACGATAGCATAGTGCGTGGTAACACCATGAAATACATCGTATCATTGATGAAAAAGTACGGAGCCCTGGAAGTACATGTACGCATAGGATCTCCACACATAATTGCTCCCTGCTATTTTGGAGTCGATATGAAAACAAAGGACCAGTTCATAGCCAGGGGAAAGACGGATGAAGAGTTAAATACCGAAATAGGTTCTGATTCCCTGGCGTTTCTTTCCATTGATGGCCTTAAGCAGGCAATAGACATGCCGGGAAACAGCCTTTGCATTGGCTGCCTTACAGGGACTTACCCTGTGGACGTGAGCAAATACATCATACCGGACATCACTTCTTTCTAGATTGTATTGCTTCATCTATAATTTTTTTGAATTTTTGTGTGTCTACCGTTGATGAAAAGTAATCCGCCCTTATTGCTATGGCTGCCTTGTTTGCTATCATTCTTGCGATCTTTCCCCGCATGGATGGCCTTAGCGATGCAAGCCCGGGATATTTGAAGATAACTCCATATTTTGGCGGTTTCTTACCCTTTTCTATGTGGAGAAAAAGTGCTTTTTCTGCGCCAAGCAGCTGTATTGAGCTTGATGGGTATGAAACAAGCCTCTTCATGCTTTTTGCCTTTACCAGTAGCTCGGTTGAGAGCTTATCACCGATAAGTGAAGCTGTATTTGGCATCAGTTTATGAACGCGGTTTTCGATTTCATCTTCAAGTTTATCCCTGAATTCACAGAGGGATATCCCCTCCGCAAATACATCATGGATCATGCCTGAATCTGAATAAGACCTGAAAAATATGCACGGATCGGTATTCCTGTTCAGATCATAGAGGAGGGCGAATACCTTAATTTTTTCATAGTATGTGTTTATCGTCTCATCAAGCGATTCGCGGAATGCGGCCAGTTTAATGATCACCTGATCTTCTGTAAATTCCTCTTTTATTCTCGTTTTTCCGTACGCTATTAGCATTTCCCTTAGATCGGGTATTTTCCCGTCCCCTGAAATTTCCGGCGTATTTCCTTGTCTCATTTCGTTGAAAATTTCTATGTAATTCGTGTCCAGGTTCTGAAATAGTTTTTTCCCCTTTCCGTACCACATTAGCTTCTCCATTCTGATCACCAACGATGATTCTGTCAAAATCCACCACTTTTGAGATAATATTACTGGAATCGCACATGGCCTTCCCGGTTCCGAGGACCTCGTTATCCTCTGAAAGGACGCAAACACGATCTCCCTTTATGAACGATCCGACAATGGCTTTAACGCCTCCCGCATAAAGATCTGAACCGTGCGATATATTTTTTATTGAACTTTTTTTGGCGATGATTTTTGGATAATCACGGAAAAGGTATGAAATATCAAGAATGAAGGATCTGAGTATTCTGTCATTTCCATTTTTTGCTATTTCAACTGCAGCAGTCAGATCCTGCAGTGTTATGGCTTTGTCCTCTCCGAAAGGGCCCGTGAGAGTTCTACGGAGATCCACCATCTGGGCACCGACTCCGGAAACGTATCCAATATCAGTGCATAGAGTTCTGATATAAGTTCCAGATTCGCACCTGACTTTGAAAAGCACCAGGCGATCCTTCTTTTCAATGAACTGGATATCATATATTTCCCTGATCCTTATATCCCTTACAACCGCCGATCTTACTGGCGGGAGCTGGTAAATTTTACCGGTAAAAATTCGGAAGACCTCCCTGACTTTTTCCTCATCTATATCAGCATAAAAGCGCATTACACATACGTATTCTTTTGGACTTTCATGCGCAACTTCTATGAGTTTTGCAGCCCTTCCAACTGCCATTACAAGTAAGCCGGTAACATTTGGATCCAGGGTCCCAACATGCCCGACTTTGTCGGTGCCTAAAAGCTGCTTGACCCAGTAATCCACCTGATGGCTTGTAGGGCCCTGTGGCTTATCCAGTACTATGAATCCGTCCATAATCATATATCATGCCTGCAATTTCTTCAGGATTAAGAAACTCTGTGTTTATTACAATATCGTATATGGATTTATCATCCATGTCAAAGCCATAAAGGTCTATGTATCTCTTTCTTTCGGAATTTTCCCGCTTGTCCACAAGATAGGCGGATTCTTTGATACCGATGTTTTCCCTGTTTGAAAACCTGAGAATCCTCGTGTAGTAAGTTGCGTATAAGTAAACCTTAACGGCCTTTATTGAGCTGTATTTGCATATCCATCCTGAGAGTCTTGATTCTACAATTATATTGTCATTGTTTTTAAGAAATTCCTCTTCCGTCCGGTCAGTTTCGTAATCCATTTCAGGATGATCTTCTGCATACAGATTGAATTCTTCTATGCTCATTCCTTTCTTCTTTGCGGTTTCCCTGAAAAATTCACCGCCGGAATACACACGGCATCCGGTGATCCTTGAAAGTTGATCGCTCACGGTGGATTTCCCTGA
This sequence comes from Thermoplasmataceae archaeon, assembly GCA_031961205.1. GTDB lineage: Archaea > Thermoplasmatota > Thermoplasmata > Thermoplasmatales > Thermoplasmataceae > JAVRLS01. Next base: position 19,048 of record JAVRLS010000001.1, read on the forward strand.
ACCTATAGGACCGCTGACAGCATACCTCATGAAATGTGCTCTCTTTCGATTTTCTTAAGCCTGAAGCTGAAGTCAACGTATTTCATTATCATGGTTATGAAGTAGGAAACGACCATTTCGGTCAGGAAATACATGAAGATCCAGTAAGGCATGACCCAGAAGTGAGCGGTTGAAATATTGATATTATAATCCCATGGAAAAGCAATGTAATTGTACGGCAGTTTTCCGACAAACACGAAAAGCCAGGCATAAAACAGTATTGTGAGAACGCTTATAACCAGGAGTGGCTTCATTGTGTTCATTGAGAGCTGGTACTGGTCCATTGACATCTGCATCCTCATGCTGTTGAGTTTGTTTATCTTTTTCATGTCGTGGTTCCTGTAGGCTTCCCGGATCACACCATTGAACGCTTTCATGGTGTTCTGCATCTTGCCCATTTTAACCCAGTCAGTGAAGAAATACCGGGGTATTGAAAGGATAACACCGATTATTATCCCGGTGATTACTATGGTAAGTATCGGGTATTTGTAGTCAAAACCAAATGAGGGGAGAAATGCAAGGTTCAGAAAGCCACCGACAGTGTTTCTTGAAGTTGGCGTTATAATGATGAACAGGCTTCCCAGCATTATAAACATGTAAACCATCTGGAAAGTCATCATCTTCTTCATGGCTTCCTGCTGCTCTTTTGATTGCACCGTTCTGTTTTCAGTCACTGGACAACACCTTCACTATCCGTTCTGCAGCATCTTCCGGCTTTCCTTCCTCGTTTTTCACGAAGAAAACTGTGGCACCGGTGAATATCGAGTAAGCTGCAGAAAAGTATCTGTTCATCCGCTGGTGTTCATCTATGTCGCCCTCGGATTCCTCGTCCCTTTTTCTCGTCGGATCGTTGTCGCGCCTTTTCCTTATTATAGCCGGGCTGGCTTCAACTATCACAAATATGGATGCTTTCAGTTCTCTCAGCACCCACTCAGGTAGGCCGGGAAGATATCCTTTCGGTGTCTTTATAGACATATGCGTATCGATAAGTATATTGTCCATGGCACCGATCTTCCTTGCTGCCAGCCTCTGGAGATCAACCTGCGTTTCCGGCGAAAGTTTTCGCATCTCATCCCTATCTGATGCAAGTTTTTTGTCCTTCGCAATTTCAAACATTACCGTCCCGTAATTGATTATAGTGTATCCAGAACGTTTGGATACTATATCAAGCACCGTAGTCTTACCCACACCTGCAACTCCAGTTATCACTGACCTCATTTAACCACCCACAAAGAACTGCCTGATCACAGGATGCATTTCCATCAACTGCTCACGGCCCATTGCCTCATAGAACTGAATTATTATTCCTACAGCAAGAAGCAGACCCGTCCCGCTTGTCTCTCCCACTGTGCCGATCAGGTTTGCACTTGCAGCAAGCAAACCTACGACAGCACCACTGAATATGGTTATAGCCGGGATATATTTTTTCAGAACGCGCTCCATAACCCTCGGATCCCTTCTGAATCCGGGTATCTGCATTCCGCTTGACTGTATCTGCTTTGCTACTGCTGAAGCTCCCATATTCGTCGTTTCAATCCAGAATATTGCAAATATCACGCTAAAGCCGACCATGAAACCGACAAACGCTATTATGTGTATAGCTTCCTCAATTGAGGTATGTCCCAGAAGTACAGTCTGGTAAGCCGCTGGTTGGAGTATCGGGAACAGCCATTCCGAAAGGCCGTTTGGCGAGAACAGGTAATACGCTAAACCTCCGGTCGGCGTAGTTGCCGAAATGCCCAACGCAGTTGCTGCAGCGGTTGTAGGATACGAACCGAGGAGCGGATTATGACCTAAAAGCGGTACTTTGCTAAGTACCGGACTACTCCAGAACAACAGTGTCCACATGGAAACATTGGCTAGCAAAGCTGTTGCCAGTATCACAGGTATATTGGATGCATAGAGAAGCTGTAGCGGATAACGCCCCCTGGCCCCACGCACCCTTTCGTGAGAAATAGGCAGCTCAATCTTGCTGCTCTGGAAGTAGGCAACAAGGAAGAATATTAGAAGTGTTCCGAGAACCGCTATCATAGGGTTCGGTGGCGCAAAGAGTATCTGGACTATTCCGTTTGAAAGCAGATAACTGGAAGAGGAGTGCGCAATTATGTAGAACAGTTTAGGAAACGCACCGGCTGGAGGGTTGGTAAGCGAATATGCAAGCGTATTCTGAAGTGCCATCCAGTTAAATGCGCCTATGAAAAGCTGCTCCGAAACATCTGCTGCAATGAAGAGGGATATACCGGATCCTATACCGTACTTTGAAACAACCTCATCCAGAAGGAACACAAGGTACGACCCAAAGAACAGCTGCAGGATTATAATTGTCTGGGAAAGAAACATACCATATCCCGGCAGCACTGAATTAATAGAAGCAACGAAACCCGCATCCGGAACAAGGTAACCGAATGCCTGGGGTATCGCTTCAACGAATATCATTATAATTACAAGAAGCTTCTGGACACCCTGATATATGGCCTTATCCTCGGAGTTTTGAAGATCAAGGTTGAATATCTTGGCACCAACAAACAATTGCATTACTATACTTGCGGTAACTATAGGCCCTATTCCCAGATCCATCAAGGATCCGGATGCGCCTGCAAATATTTCCCTGAACGATGCAAAAACATCTATAGTGGACGCTCTGTTCAGACCATAAACGTATATGTTTGTCAGCGCGAAGTAAAGAATTACTGTTATGGACGTCCATAACATTTTATATTTAAATTCAACGTGGCCTTTTGCTTTTTTAACGGCAGGAAGTTTCCCAGTGAGGGTTTCAAGACCGTAGAGCTTGCTTTTCTTTGGACCCTTATAACTCATCACCAGATACGCAATATAAAAAAGTGGAGCTATAATCAGTGATGCTATTGTTAACTTGATGGCACCTAGATGATCAAAGTACCAGAAAGCTGCGACTACGATCGCGAAAACCACGATCAAAGGGAATGCTACGGATTTATTCCTCTCTATTGCTGCCATTTTCTATCTTAGCACCTATAGTTGAAAGCTTATTTATTGCTTTTTCGGTTGCCTTATCGATAATAATTGTTGCCTTGACATTAAATTTTCCGCTTCCGAGGAGCTTATCGTAGCCTGCCCTCTTAAGATCTATTACGACCGATCCGCCTTCTTCCGTAATAAAACCATCATTCCTGAGGTTATCGAATATATTTGTTATATCCCCAAGATTTATAGGTACGTCCGGCTTTGAAACGTGGTGACTTGTGAAACCGTGCACGCCGAAATGGAGCGGATCATTTTTCATCAGCCATACCCATTTATGCTTTCCAAGGCCTGCATTTCCATTACCGCCTTTCTTTCCTTTGCCTCTTCCGGCCTTCATTCCGCGGCCGTAGTGGCCTCCCCTTAATTTTTTAGTTCTCGTGTTCACCATTCAAATCACTTCCAGGTATAATCATTCTCCTTATAAGGGAATTAATGGCCTTGCCACGGTAACCAGATGATCCCTTCGCGTTATACGGTATCTTGATTGCCTCGTATCCCTTATATGGCGGGTTCAGCCTTATTACCGGAACAACGTCCTTGACATCCTTGAATTTAAGTTTTCCATCCATGAGTGCTTGCGCCATTTCCTTATAGCTTGAAAAACCGGTTTTTTCTTTAAGCTCTTCCTCTGTAAGCCTCTTTCTTCCTCTGAAAAGGCATCTGTTTTTTAAAAGAACTTCGAGAGTATCGGTATCTATTTCCCCCCATGTAACGTAGTCTTTGACCTTCTGAAGCATGCCTCTGATGACGTCGTTATCGTCGACAAGAACAAGATGATTTATCCTGTTCAGCCTGAGAAGCTCTGCTGTCTTGTTTATGCCTGCCTTTACTCCCGTGTCTCCTCTAATACGAATTATTGCTAGCATTTATAACACTTCCTGAATATATCGGGGTTGACAATATTATGCTCGGATTTATCCTGACCTTGGATGTTTCCCTTAGCGCATTATAAACCGCAAGAGCATAGTTGACCGTTGTTTTTGTATGCCCTGCAGCAAATCCCCATGCATCTTCAATTCCACCCATTCTCAATATCGTCTTGGCAACATTTCCTACGGCTAACCCCACTCCCCTTGGGGCCGGCTTGAGAGTTATCTCCACAGATCCTGATTTTCCTGTAACCAGGTAAGGGAGCGTGTGTGCTCTTCCGCATCCGCATTCCCACGAACCACAGCCCCTCTTTATCTCGATTATTTTAAGTTTGGCCTGTATTAGAGCCTTTCTTATGGCAGGTGATGCCTCCTTTGATCTTCCTATGCCAATTCCGACGTAACCGTCCTCATTACCGACAACCACTGTTATCGAGTACGTCATTCTACGACCAGAATCAGTCATTCTTTGAGCTCTCTTAATGTTAATAACTTCATCCTTTATGTTTGGAATCAGAAAATCAACAATTTCGTATTCCTTTAAAGGAAGTTTCGTTTTTAGGGCTTCTGACATAGTTTTTATCTGCCCGGAAGCGACAAGTCGCCCCAGCTCGGTTTTTGGAACCCATTCATCGCTCATGCTTTTTCCTCCACTTTCTTGAATTTCTTTAAAGCGTCCTTTAGTTTAATCGGATTTTTAAGATGTTTTCCCTCAAGTCGATCATTTGAAGGAAATATATCTTCGCCATGATTTATATCCATCCCGGAATCTACAATCCCTTTCAGGCATGCAGCTATTCTTCCCCCAGGAATGAAGTCGAATCTGCCGGTATCGAGCACCACATAGTCAATGTCCCTGTTATGTGCTTCAATTCCGGTCGCGTATCCGACTAGATAACATATCTGCATGTTGTTTCCTCTTGCCTTTATCCCATATTTTTCCAGGGATTTATCGGTAACTGTTAATAAAACGTGATCGCCATTCTCTCCATATTCTATTATCTGCCCTATCACACCTTTATTCGTAACTCTTACAACGAATCTTTTCTCGCCGGACTTGAGAAGCTTAAGCCTCTTTGAATAATCGGTCAATCCATTTTTCTTTCTTTTGAATACCATTTCACTCACCCATCAATCCGGCCGACTTTATATGTGAAACAAGCTGCGATCGTGATCTTATGTTTCCACTTTTTATAAGCCTGTAATACTTCCTGTAGGCTTCATCATTTATCTTACCGCTTTCCTTCAGTTCCCTGAGTTCAGATCTCAACGCCCTTATAGTCTTTACCCATCTGCTCTTCCTTGGAAACCTTGCGTTTCTTGTTCCTCTTAAAGATCCCGGGCCTCTCCTTCTATTCTTTGAAATCTGTTTTATCCGTGATTTAAGCCTTCCGTTTGATATCCCTTTTTTTTGCTTTATTTTTATTATACCCTGATCCATCAGGGCAGCGATATCAGACCTGGTTGCTGCATCCGCTACTTTATCAATATTGTTTGTATCTATGTATACCCTTGAAATGCCAACTTTCCTGGTATCTGAAACTATTCTTTTTACGCTCTGTGTTTTCATCAGACATCATCCCTAATTTAGAAGCTTAATATTAAGCTCTTCCGCTTTTTTTGAAATATTTTCTCTTTTCTTCTTCCCAACTGAAGAAGCTATTCTTGCTGCCTGCCTCTTCGGATCTATTTTTTCCAGATCGCTGACGTTGTGTACCAGCACTTCGTAATAGCCGGAAGGATGCATGCCTCTTACAGCAGCTGGGGACCTGTATCCAGCATCCACAACAGGCGGCCTTATCTTCAGGTGCTCTCTCTGCTTTGAATGCTTTCCTCTGGGTTTTCTCCAGGCATCTCCAAGCTTTTTGTATCTAAACCATTCCTGCCTGTGAAATTCGACTCTCTTCCTGGATTCTTCATTTTTTATCTTCAATAGCCTTCTTTCTTCCTGATCAAGATTCTGATTCATTGCTCTCCACCTTCAGATATAAGATAAATGCCATCCTGGAATACCCTGTCATCAAAGCCTTTAATCTTTGTTGACCTTTCTATGTTGGCGACAGTTTCTGCGACGTCCTTTTTGGATATGCCTGAAACGGTAACGCGATCTGCCTTTACGGCAACACTGGTTTCGCCTATTATCTTTGCCATCCTTGCTGAGCGTTCACCGAAGAAATTCTCTATTACAACATTTTTTCCCTTTACCGAAACCCTCATAGGAAAATGCGAATAATCGATTTTCATCTCGTACTCGAAACCCTTTGTAATGCCATTTATCATATTTTTCAATTCTGAAGCCCATGTGCCTATTATGCCCCGCTCCCTTGAATTGCTTTTGCTCTGGCTTATAACTGCCTTGTTATCGCTGACCTCTATTCTCACATAGTTATCAGCAAATTTTTTTTCTATTTTTTTATCCTTGTATGTGAATGCAATTGTATTCCCATCCACCTTCACCTTCACATCCTTCGGAATTTCTACAGACACAGCCTCATTCCATTTTATCATGTTCATTCACCTCAGTAAACGTAAGCAAGCAGTTTACCGCCAACACCGCTTTTTCTGGCTTCTACGTTGCTCATAACTCCTTTAGTGGTTGTAAGTATAAGTATGCCGAAGTCTTCTGCCGGGAGATATCTCGATTCGTAATCTTCCATGCTGTCCATTCTAACAGGAAATCTTGGTTTTATAACACCGCAGTTGTTTATTGTCGTGCTCAGTATTATTTTAAATTTCCCGCCACGGCTTTCGTCTATGACTTCGAAACTTTTTATGTAGTTGTAGTCCTGCATTACTTTCAGCACCTTCCCAATCAGCTTAGCCGCGGGTTCCGTTATTATTTCGCGCTGGCCAAGTTTTGATGCATTTTTTATCGTATTTATAACATCATTTAAAGTATCATTTTTCGTAAATATCACCTCAGCTATACTTTTCAAAGCCAAGCTGCTTGGCTGTTTCCCTGAAGCACTGCCTGCACATATGGAGCCCGTATTTTCTTACCAGGCCTCTCTTCCTTCCGCATCTCACGCACCCGTCAATATGCCCATACTTCTTTTTTGGTTGTAATTTAAACTGAGACATACATATCACCTCACGATAGTAACATTGAAGTTCTTCTGAAGAAAATCGATTGTTTCTTCCTTCTTTACCATTATTTTATTTGGAACGTTTGATCTTTTGATCCTTCTCCTTGAAATCCTGTATCCTCCGCGCCTCTTCAGGACTATTGCAACATCCATGCCAAATATCCCTATGTCTGGATCATATTTCATGCCTTTGAAATCGGTATAATCTGATATGCCGAAGTATGCATTTCCAGCCTTATCAAATGAGTATTCCGGGATCTTGTAGTCCTTAACGAAGAGGGCTTTCTTAAGGAATTCTTCGGCATCTTTTCGCCTGAGAGTTACCTTAACTCCAATTGGAAGCCCCTTCCTGATGTTGAAATCCCTGACTGATTTCCTCGCAACTGTATTGGTAGGTTTGTGGCCCGTTAACATTTTTAGAACCTGTGAAGCTTTATTTAACCGATCACCGGCCTGTCCCACGCCGATATTAACCACAACTTTGTCGATTCCTATTTCTTCCATTTCGCTCATTTGGCCACCTCTTCCTGCTTCAAATTAAATGTGTAGCGCTGGTTTCCTATCACAAAAACATGCTCCTTTATGGTGCTGAAGCCCTCTTCGAAATGTACAAGATTTGATGAAGATGATGATTTAACCTCTATCTTGCTTATAGTTGCAACTGTGCCGACATGTGATCCTCCGGTTATAAAGGCCTTGCTTCCAGGCTGGAGCTTTATAACATTTTGGATATCCATTACTGGCATTTTTGATATAAGCACGTCTCCGACCTTGTAGTCCTTATTATCAGTTATCAGTATCCTCCCATCGTGAAAACCCAGCTGAATTTTATTTCCCGTTGCTATTGTTTTACTTTTGATTTTAAGTGGTTTTAGAACTGATCTTTCCGCAGCTTCAGGTAAAATAACAAGAGCGCCCTGATCATTGTACAGGACACGGTAAAATTTGCCGCTGACTTCAAGCACATCCATGAATCCAATCGCAAACCGCCTGTCTTTTACAACCTTTCCATCAACTTTAACAAGGCCGTTCACAAGAATTCTTGTGCATTCCCTTTCCTTATCAGAAATCTTCAAATAATCCCTTATCGCACTGAGTACAGTTATAGACTGGTCCTTCCCGTATCTCCCGGCACTTGGCGTTGGGCCCCAGAAGAAAGTTTTTCTCGGGATCTTTACTACTCTGGGAACCATCAGTCTTTTTGTTTTATTAATCATAGATCATCATCCTCTTTCTCGTTTTCCTCTGGTTTCTCTTCCAGCTCAGGAATCTCTTCATCTTTACTTTCAGTTTCTTCCTTTTCCTCGACTGGCTCTTCTTTCTTTTCTTCAGGTGCCGGCTCAGGTATATCCGGTACTGCAATATGCTTTAGGGCCGCCAGACTCTTTATTTTTTCTATACGCTCGATTTTTGAAAGATCAAGATGCGTTATCTGAAGATTGGAAGGAGCAATACCGAATGCTTTTTGCTTTCCATCGGTTTTAGCTATAGTTATCCCTTCAATAATAACACGGTTTTCCTTATGGTCAACATCGGCCACCTTTCCTCCGCTCTTCTTGTTGCTTCCCGCAATAATGGTTACGACATCCCCCTTTACCACGGGAAATGACCGTATACCATATTTTTTCCGCAATTCTTTGCTCAGTGATACATATATTTTAGTATTCAATCAAACCACCAGTTTTAAACTATTATCGATGCAATTGCAGCGATTCTTGGCCATCTTTCAGCAGCTTCCCTTGCCACCGGCCCCTTAATTTCTGATCCCCTGACTTCCCCCTCGGGGGTGACCAGGACTGCGGCGTTGTCCTCGAATTCCACCATTGTACCGTCTGGCCTTCTGTATGGGCGTTTCTGCCTTATTACAATTGCATAAACAACCTTTGCCCGCATTTCAGGTGCACCCTTCTTTACGCTTGCTATGAACATGTCGCCTATTCCAGCGGCTGGCATTCTGTTTGCAACCCCGTGATATGCTTTGACATCTATAAGGCTGATCATCCTGGCACCTGTATTATCTGCACAGATTATATGAGCCCCCAGAGGCAGCCCCCTGATTTGCCTGCCTGCAATTCCTTTCATTGCTTCACCTTTTCAACAACTACAAATGAAATTGTCTTTGCAAGTTTCCTGCATTCTGCGAATTTGACAGTGTCTCCGATGCCCAGTTCTATGCAGTCCGGGACATGGACATGATATTTTTTAATCTTTGTAATCTTCCTTTCATATTTTGGCACATAATCCTGGTATTCTCTAGTTATCACGGCGCTTCTGGTCATGGAGGTTGATACTATTTTTCCTATAAGTATCTGCCCTCTTACCGAAAGATGACCGTGAAACGGGCATTTTTCATCAGAGCATTCCTTTTCAGGTGCCTTTACGTCAATTCCTATGTTTTTTGTTGTCATTCCTTTCAACTCCAAGCTTTTTCAATATACGCCTGTATTCCTTCAGCCTGTCTTCAGGCCTGAACACTATTAATGAACCGTCAATTATATTCTTCCCATCTATCACAAATTTCCGGTGATATTTTGGAATTTTTTTAATATATCCATTCACATCTATTATAATGGTATTCTTTGTTTCATCGGCAACATGGCCCTTGATCTTTTTCTCGGCCCTGTTAGGGGTTTCGTAAACCGCGATTTCATGTCCTATGAATTCATCAATGTATATCATGACTGCACTTCCGTTTTGAAACCCATATCCTCAAGATATTTTTTCACTTCCTGCCGGTGATCTCCCTGAAGTTCTATGATGTGGCCATCCTTAACGGTACCGCCGGATGCAACTTTCTTTTTAAGTTCCTTTGCGATCTTGTCCACATCTTCGGCTTTAGGGTCTATTCCCTCGATTACGGTAACGAATTTGCCATACCTTCTTTTATCCACAACGATTTTAACGGTTTGTGATTCTCTGCCGAATCCTTCCCATGGCTGTAATTCCTTGGGCATTCCCGTAAAATTTTTGTCTTTCATTACTTTTTATCCTCCCTCTCTACTGTCAGTATTCTGGCTATCTGTCTTCTCACTGCTCTTATTTTTCCCGGGCTGGGCGATGAACCTCCCATAGAAACAAGAGCTCTCTCATGAAGCAGACTTTCCCTGAGTTTCCTCAGAGTTTCCTGCCTCTCTTCCCTGCTCATCTGACGTACCTGTTTTGCTTTCATCTCCATTTATTTCACCTCCTGATATTCCTTGTAAACTGAATACATCCGGCAATCTGTAATTTGGATTCAATACTTTTACAGTGATACCGAGTATCCCTACCTTTAATTTGGCTGTGGAGAAACCGATGAGCATTCCCTTGCTGCCCGGTTCTCCTGAATATTTAACATTTCCATATATGAATTTCTGGTATCTTGCTCTCTCGCCGGAAATCTTTCCTGATATCCTTATATATACACCTTTGGCGCCAGCATCGATAGTTCTTTTAAGCGTTGTATTTCCAGCCTTTCTGTAGGACCATCCCTTTTCTAGCGACATGGCTATCTTTTTGGATATAACTGTTGGATTGAGATCTGGATCCTTAACATCCTTAACTTCAATCTGCGGCGTTTCTATACCGTATTTTTTTTCAAGCGTGTCTGTTATTTCCTGAACTTTTGCGCCCTTTCTTCCGATTACAAGGCCCGGCCTGTTTACGTACAGAGTAATGTTAGTACCAAAAGGCGTTCTCTTCATGGACATTTTTCCAAAGCCAGCACTCTCCGTTTCTTTTGTGACGTATTCGTATACAAGCATCCTTTTGACAGCCTCGTTTATGAATTTTCTCTCCTTCATGATTCCACCTCTGATACTATTATCTCGACGTTTATGAGATCCTTGAAATTAGCACCGGCCCTTCCATATGCTTTTGGCGTGAATTTCTTAATCATGCGGCCTTTATTTGCGGCGATATGCCTTATCACAAGGTTGTCTGCATCCATTGACTGAAATTCGGCGTTTCCTTCGACATTTTCAAGAAGTTTCATAAATGCTTTTGCTGCCTTAACTGGATATCTGCCTGGCCCCATACCTTTCCTGTGCGAAACGGAATCCATGTATCTGAAATATGGTATAGCATATGTCTTAGCCATGACTTTCTCGAGTATTTCCTTGGCATCACTTAATTTTTTGTTTCTAAGGTGGTGGGCGATATTAACCGCATCCTTAAGTGAAATATCTTCTTCGACTAGCCTCGCCTTGGCAATGGTTCCCTCAATCTGTATTGAATATCCTTTCATATGATCACTTCAGCGGCATAAACTTGGATGAACGTGTTGCACCAACACCTGGACCAGAATGCTTCACTTCTTTTCTTGTCATTATAAACTCACCGATATAATGACCTATCATTTCAGGCTTAAGCTCGAACTTTTGATAACTGTTGCCGTTGTATACTTCCACTATCTTCCCCACGTAATTCGGCAGTATGATAACATCTTTGACGTGGGTTTTTATGTCATCTTCATCACTCATCAATCGTTCTACAAGCTTCTTCTGATCGTGATTCATCTCACGGCTGAGCGTACGTCTGGATCTTGCTGGAAGTATCTTTATGAGCTCATCCATGCTCATTTTTTGAAGTTCCTCAAGTTCATAACCCTTGTAACTGAATTCCTTGGCTCTTCCAAGTACGATCTTCCTTGATTTTCTGGCCTTCCTTTTAATTGATTTTACAGATCCCTGCTTATTTACTACCATTTACCTTCCTCCTTTTTGGTGACAGCCTTCCAACCTTTCTGCCCGGTGGTGCGTTTCTACCAACTGTGCTTGGTCTGCCAACGTGCTGGTGGTTTCCTCCACCATGCGGGTGGTTTACCGCATTCATCGCAACACCTCTGACGCTGTAAGGTCTCTGGGCTTTGCTCTGCAAATAATGAACATGCGTTCCGGCTTTTAACACTGGTGAATCCTTTAGTCCGCTGCCTGCCACAACTCCCACCGTTGCCTTGCATCTTGGATCAAAGTCCCTCATTGAACCTGATGGAAGTTTAAGTGTAACCTTTGAACTGTGACTTACTATAAGTGCGAAGTTGCCTGCACTTCTACAGAATTTTCCACCATCCCCCGGATAGCTTTCTATGTTATAAACAACGGTTCCGTCCGGGATATTGGCAAGAACTGTGGTATTGCCCTTTTCCAGACTGGATTCCGGACCTGCCTGTATTTCCTGGCCTACATGTGCCCCGAGAAAAGCAAGCTGATAACTTTTCCTGCCGGTGGTGTCCTGCACTTCCAGAAATGGAGAATTCCTTCCAGGAGCCTGAATGACATCAAGGATCTTGTATGATCCTTCTGGAGGAGTACGTACTTCTGCCACGTGGCGGTGACTCGGACTCCTGTATTCAAGTCCACCCTTTCCTCTTCTTCTTGGTATAATTCTCTTACCCATTATTTCACCTCAGAATACCCCTATCCTTTCTGCGATTTCTTCAGCAGAATATTCCTTGGAAAGCTTTACTAGCGCTTTCTTTCCCTTTTTGGTGATCATTATGTTTATGCCTTCTACTTTAACGGAAAACCTTTCTTCTACCTCTTTTTTTATCTCATCCTTTTTCGCTTTTCTGTCCACTATAAGAGTCAGCTTGTTCTCCTTTTCAGCAAGAAGAGCGCTCTTTTCAGTTGACAGAGGAGATATTATTATTTCCATTCAATCCACCTCAGTCATAGTTTGCAGTGCACTTTTAGTATATATTGTCAGGCGACCACCATTTCCTCCCGGTGCAAGCTTTTTAAGGCTTAATGAGTCCGGAGATGCTGTATCGACTCCTGGAAGCGATTTAAATGCTGAAAGGTCATCTTTATTGACACTCACTATTAACACGCTCTTCGGCATTTTGTATCTTCTGCCCCTCATCTTTCCACGTCCAGCCCTTATGTGCTTTCCTTCCTTTGCCCTGAGTATGTCGTCGTAGACACCAAGCGCTTTCATAAGGGAAATGGCATCTTTTGTCTTCTTGATCTTGCTTATGCTATCGTCAACGACTATTGGAAGCGCTATCTCTGAATTTACTTTGTGCCCTCTTTCCTGCACTGCCTTAACAGAAGCCGTGAGCGCAATCGCGGAAAATCTTGCTATCTTCCTTTCGTTCTCATTTATTTTAACATACATATTTTTAGTCGATCTTGGAGAATGTGCACTTTTTCCACCAACAGCACTTGATATTCCAACAACTCTTGATCCCCCAGAAAGCCTGGGCATTCTTGAGATACCGAGACCAGGTTTGGTTGTATGTCCAACCCTGCGTTTTCCTGCCAGTGGAGAAGATCCATATTTCTGCCTCATCGAAAGCGTTATGGCTCTGTAGGCTCTTGATATTATATCCGGCCTGGCCTCAGTTTCAAAGACCTTTGGCAGATCTATGTCCCCGACTTTTTCTCCTGCATTTGAATAAACTGGTACTTTCGTTTTTAGTCACCCTGCTTTGATTCTAAAGATACATAATCTATCTTTATATTCTCTACATTTGCACTTTTCTGCCTAGCCGGATCCCTAAGCTTTATCATCCTTTTGGCTGCACCAGGTATCGAACCAAACAGAAGCACGTAATCATTCCTTACAAAACCGTAGTGCAGAAAACCGCCACGAACATTTATAGAATCAACTTCATCACTCTTTCCGTACTTCACTATGCGCACATTGCTGATTGTCCTCTGCTGGTACCCCATTTGACCTGCCTGTGGGACAGTATTTCTCACCCAGTCAGGATGCCATGGGCCAAGCGTTCCTATCATTCTTCTGTGTTTTCTGTTTTTTCTTGGAAGCAGTTTGATCCCAAACCTTTTAACATGACCCGTGAAGCCCTTTCCCTTTGTGACAGAGATTGTATCTACAAATGTACCTGGCTTCCCAAATTCCTCGAATGATATTGATTTTCCAAGCTTTGAAGCGGCGAATTCATATCTTTCCTTTTCATCGCTACCGCCACCGACTTTTATCTCAAAAATTTCAGGTGTTTTTGAAGGGATTCCTGATACTATTTCAGGTTTTGTACTTACAAGCAGACGAACTTCCTCATATGTCTGTGGGAGTTCTTTTTGCTTGAATTCGTTTATTTTCGGAATCCTTCTATAGATATTCTTATCGAGATTAGAGTCCCACTTTTCATATACCACCGCAAGATTCCCATAGTCATCGTAATCGTAGAGCCTTAGACCGCATACCTGAAGCGGTGGGACTTCTACCACGGTTACAGGAACTAATATGGGTTGGCCTGCAGTAACACTTGTTTTTCTATAATCGATCATTTCTATATGAGTCATTCCAACTTTATAGCCAGCAAATCCTTGTATTCTTACATTCCCAGAAATCTCGGGCCAAGACCTGATTCTCGCTACTGCACTCTTAGCTCGTACTCTAGGATAGTAAGCCATTGATCCTCTTCTCGAATGATGAGGCGTCGCCATTTAACATTCACCACCTTTACCGTTGCACGTTGCATTCAGCTCATAAATATATGCAGCTAAACGCGAAAGGGACGTAAACGTTGCCCTACCGTGTATGGTTTATAACAGATTCCTCCCATTATTCCAAGCTGATCTAAAGAGATCTTCCCGAATAATATGAGAAACGCTATTAAACTCGAAGTGCAAGCTGCATTATTAATCTTTCGAAATGAAGTGAATCAAATTCTCGTTGATAATCCGGGGGACACCTGCACATTTTTCTCCTACGTTAACAAGGGAAATAAAAGGTGGAAGTATACCCTGAACTTCCGTCATAAGAGAAAAAAATAAAAATTTCGATTAAAAATTGACTGCCTCGTGGTCAAAAACTTATTATCTTCCTTTGTATTTCACAATCAAAGCCCTGTGGTGTAGTGGCCAAGCATTATGGGCTCTGGACCCATCGACGGCAGTTCGAATCTGCCCAGGGCTATAGATTTTGAATTTTTTTATATTATTTTCAGGTTATCCTCGGGACTATGATCTCCCATAGTATCAGGATAAAGACTATAACGCTAAGTACGTACATGATCCCGTTAATATTCTTTTCAGTGTTGAAAAACTTATGTTTTTTGCCTAATATAACAAACGTATCCCTGAAGAATTGACCGCCATCGAAAACGAAGAATGGAAGGGCATTTGTAATTCCTAAAAGTATATTTATCCAGAACATCCAGTATAGGAAATTTACGGCCCCCCAGAAAATCACAGGGCTGAAAGGTACACTGAACATCTCTGTCAGGGGAACAGGAATCGGGCTAAGTCCGTAAAATGGAAGCCCTATAGATTCTATGAATCCATCGACTGGATCGGTGTAGAAATCATTCATAAAAATAACGCTCTTTAGATCAGAAACTGGATCTCCGCCAATACCCATGTAATTTACGTTTATTCCAAGGAAACTTTCATTTTTAAAAGATGATTCTGCATAAAGAGGATCATATTTTTCATAGTACGAATATTTAGAAACCGTTGTCATTGTATAATTTTTTTCCCTAAGTCCGCTTCCGGGTTCTGGCTCAAGGACGGTGATATTTATAGTTGAATCCGGTTTTATAGCATTCAGAACGTTATCAAGCGTTGTAAGGTTGTATATTATGCTGCCGTTCACTGATTCGATTATTGTTCCGGATAGGACGTTCTGAGCCGGATATCCCTTTATGGTGGTAACTATAACAACGCCGGCATATCCGTAAGTATCGTATATGGTTTTGCCGTTAAAGACCTTTATGGATAGATTCTGGCCAGGACTAAAGTTGGGATTGTCCATTAAAGAGTAAATGGAAGAACCGTTTGTATTGTTTATAGATATTATTTCATTACCAACATTTACGGAAGGCGTGATAGCCGGGTTTGAACTTTCTATATAAATTCCCTGATGGATCGGCTGCGCGCCAGCGAAAAACCCAACAGATATTATCACAGCAAATACTATGGCTATAATTATATTTATGCCGGGCCCGGCTGCAAAGATCCTTCTCCTTACAACCGGATCAGCCTTCCTCATGTCATCCTCACTTGGCTCAACAAACGCCCCAAGAGGAACTATAAAGAAAAGGGCCCCGACCGACTGAATATTGAGGCCATGTTTTTTGGCCGTTATTCCGTGCATCATTTCATGGATAACTACAGAAATGATGAGTGCGATTATACCATAGCCAACAGGAATAACCGGATTTATTCCGGGCAGGGCTATGAGCTCAGTCAATGGTGGGGCCGTGCTTGGCCTCAGGAAGGTTGATATATAGGCGCTGTAGGCCAGCATCCCAAGGGCAACGAAGGAGAATAAGAATATTACAATAACTGAAATTTTTGAGAATGATACTGCAGGGAATTTTTTGGATATTTTATCTATTACCTTTCTGTTTTTTGTAAATTTTAACATCAGTGTTGGTCCATATACAGAAAAATTTTTTGATTTTTTAATGTAGGGGCTTAAATAGAATAATATAAGTAGCCATGAAACTATCAGAATCAGGAATAGATAAATACCATTCATACCGGTTAGAAATGAAACCTTATGTTATAACGTTTTTCCTTAAGAACAAATGAAACCTCGTAATGGTCCAACAGCGGCGTTTTGCGTGGTATTACTCCAGAATGATGTGATTCGACTTATTTGACCTTATGGATGAATTGATATTTCTATCCTAAATCTGCAAATGATCGGTCTGTTCTCTTACCCTCCTTCTCACGAATAAGATGTATACAAGGATATATGCAACCGAAAATATTCCCAGCAGGTATAATAATCCTCTGAATCTAACATCAAATGAAGGCCTGAAAACGTTCACACTTGCGTATCCTACATACATAAGAACAGAAAATCTTAACGAGAAGCCTGCAAAATTTGCCATAAAGAAATCAGGGGCTCTCATTTTCAATGTCCCCGCTGCCAGTGAAGTAACATTTTTGAAATATGGAATGAATGTGGCTATAAATATTGAAAACATCCCGTGATTCGTTATCCAGTCATCGGCTGCCGAAATATCTTTTTCCTTGATTCCGAAGTATGATAGAACCTTTAGAAGCAGTAATCTTCCGGCCAGCCTTCCTCCCGAATATTCAATGCCAGTTAGAAATAGCATTGAAAGTACAGATACCAAAAATGCTATGTATATATTGAAATCGCCAAGTGATGATAGATAGCCATAAAACGGTAGAATTAGGTAGTCCGGCAACGGAGCAAATGCAACAATTATAAAAATGCCTATATAACCCATATAGTAAAATGGGCCAAATATTCTAATTTCATCACTGTAGTAGTTTGCATAATTTAAATAATGAAGGTAGCCATTTGTAAGTCCAAGCACGGATATTATTAATCCAATTGCTGCTATTACGAAGATATAATGAGAATACTTTATGAATTTAATCTCTGATCCTCCGTCTACTAGTTCTTTCATATATTTAAATGCGTAACGAAACTTTTCACTTATTGCGGACATATGTTATTTTTCCTCTCTTATTTTACATAGTATCTGGGCTCAAAATTATGAATGATGTGTATTCTCAATAAAGATCAGCGAAATTGATTAGATCTCTTTTCTTTGCTTATAACTTCTAAACCACCGGCAAATTTTCCTTTAATTGCATCAAAATCATCGGAAGAATTGAATTTTAAACATAAAATAGCATTATATTCGAATTCCTTTGCTTCATCGATCATTTTTTCGCAATATGTATCCTCTATGTCATTGGTATTATTTGCTCTTGCTTTTATTTCACTCAATATTTTTCCCGAACCTGATGCAAGAGTCCATTCGGCTGAAAGTTTTTTTGCAAGTGTATCGTGAACTATTCTCACCGCCTTGACATTTTTGTATCCCGGAACATAACCCGCATCCGCAGGAATGATACCGACCATATAATTAGAATATGCCTACTAATATAAAGTTATCCTTAATCACAGGTATTTCGTAAATCTCACAAAACTGAACAGGCTATTCATTTCACGCCATCCGCTATGGATCAATATATTTATAACTCTCTAAGGCAGATTTGTATTCGCAGGATTATTCAATATTTTGAATATGAAAAATTATTTCAAAATCTTACTATGATAATAGGGCAATGGGGCTTTTTCCTGTCTGCTGTAATACACCTTTAATAACTCTATACCTATACAACCGCTACAAGGAAACGTTCAATAAAATTATCGTCTTCAGGAAATACGCTTTACCGGGCCATACATTTGCACTTTCCTATACGTAAATTTATATTAAGCGCTTTTTGCTAATAGAGTTACGGTTCTTTATCCCCGAACATATACTCGAATTAACGCATATAACAATTTTTCGTGAATAACAGCATAGAACTTTCTTGGTATTTCTTCAGAAAAGTGGTGAACTGCAATGAATCTTTCCCTAGAGCGAAAACGAAGATTGGTATGTGATCATTGAAATAACGTAAATACCGGGCCAGATAGGCCATGACCATTGCTGTTAGTGAAATCGTTTGAAGACTGAACAGAAGCATTTATCTCGATGCGATGAATTTTAGGTTTCTTGAAAGATTAATCTTTTTTTATGAGTTAATTATATCACTCCTGTGTCGGATCATTACATAAATTATGTAAAGGCGGTATCTTATCCTACCATCGGAGTTGTTCTACTTGGTGGAATTGCCAACAAAAAAACAAGAACACCTAAACATACGTCAGCCGGTATAGCATATACTGACATGGATGGGAACATAAAGACTGAAACTCTGCTTTATGCAGATACAGAAACGCACGTGAGGATAAACGGAAAGGAAAACGATGACGCGTCCAGATCTGTGATTGGATCAATAGAGCCATACAAATACCGTATAATGCGCAAATGGAACTGCGAAGCTTTATCAATAGATTCTACAAATTACGGGGTATTGAGCGGAAGTTCTGATTCCGGTGCCGCCGCACTTGGAAAGGCCGTTGAAGGATCTGTGGATGGGAAAATTGATATTCATGATATAGAGAATTCCATGAGATCAGTATCAGAAAGTGTTGGAAGAAGCCTTTTTGGGGGGCTTACAATTACCTGGAGTGATGGTTATTTTGCCTATACTGAAAAAATTCTTGATGAAAATACTTTCAAAGACTTCCTTATAATGGGCTTCTCTTTCGATTATAAGAGAAACCCATCGGATATAATACACGAAAATATAGTAAGTAACGTGGATTATCCTCAAAGAATAAAAACCGCGGACGAAAGAGCACATGAAATTAAGGAACTTTCAAAATATGGCGATGTAGAGGGAATATTTAATATAGCAGAACAGGACACAGAGGATTATCACAGAATCCTCAGGGAATCTGGAGTGAATGTTATACAGGGAAATATGAAGATCCTGATGGAACAGCTTAAACAGATGCGCAAAGATGTATGGAACAGATATATTGTTACTGGAGGTAGCAACGTGTATGCAATTGTGAGGAAAGATAATTATAAGCCATTGCTTTTCCTTGCAAACAAATATGGGGCGGGCATCTACATTTTAAAAATTGCCGGAGCCTCGAGAATCGTATAAATTATTTTCCCGTACGATTCAATTTTTTACGGTATTGCCAGTAAACTAGGAGTGACCCGCTCCCCGGCTTTAGCAGTGATCTCCCCTTTCTTAGGTTGATGATGGAATCTTCACCAACCCGGATTTTCCATCGATCGAAAAATCCATTATTAATTCGCATAGAACTGCTTGACTTTACAGACGCAAGGATACCTGAAACAACATGCAATTCGATCAATTCTGTATATATCTTCCGTCATGCGGAATATGGTTATAGCCCGATAACTGAAATGCCCGCCTTCATACCCTATTTCGGAATGAGAATTCTCGTTTACAAAAACTAACATGAAAATTTACTGCCAAAACCATATTTACGCATGTCCATGTTTCTTGATTTGCTTGCTCTGCAAAAACAGAGATGATCTTAACTAATCGGCCAGAATACCTTCGCCAATTCAACGATAACAGCAACAGCGATTCCGATATATATCACAAGCTTAGGATCAAGCGCCGGTCCTGTAATTTCCTCCTCTTCGAAGTACCTAATAAGGCCTGCACCGGACTGAAATCCTTCATTCTTCTTATCTGATGCCATTGAATCATCATTAAAATCATATTATTAAATCTTTTTGAAGATAAGAATGAAATCAGGGAATTTCCAGTTTGATTATAAACAATCCTGATCTGGGAGATAGTTCGGGCCTAATTCATTGAACAAAATTTTATTTTTTTAGTTTTCTTATTTCATACAGAATCATCTTATCGTAATCTATGTCAAATTTAATCTTTCTATTTCTGAGTATTTTTGCAATTTCCTCAGTAATACTTTTAATGTCTTCACTGAGAATCCCCCTATATATTATGATACTTTTTCGATCCAGTGGAAATATCATGCGGTATTTGGCATCTTCTTTTATATAACCTAATGGTTTTTTATCTTTTTTTATTTCTTCAAGATTTAACTGAAGCATAACCTGGTCGAATTGCTGTTCTTCAGGATTTTTTTTCTGTTCCACTATCAGGTCGTATATTTCTGGAAACGCTTTTTCAAGCTTAGCCCACTCAAACTTATCATCAAAATAGATATGCCCACTCCAATTTTTCATGTTAATCACCAACAGTAAATCTGTACAGTATAAGCGAAAGGAATAAGGAAGATACTATAAGTTTTGGCCTGCACCTGTTAATCTTCGATGTAAATTTTTCTCCGATTTTTTTTATTTTCGAACTCGCTATCGATTTATGTAAGGACATAAATTCACTTTTTGTCCTGTAATTCTGACATTTTTTAATGAGTTTCATCATATTCAAAGCCTCTTTCAGTGAAGCACGCCCTTCATGAATAAGCATCCTGCCCTATTTAACCGGATGGCTAACTTTAAATGTATTGAGGTGCTAAATATATTATATTCGCACATCTCTATTGTATGCAAGTCCTTATCATAATACTTTCCATTTTAATATCTGATAGCATCTTGGATTTTATGCAAGAACTGCCGGAACATGATGTGGATTATAAGAAAAATTTCACGAAAATAAAGATTTACTTGGAATACGGATCAAGAGGCGATAAATAATTGAAAAATTTCCTGAATTAACATGGTATCGGGCAGTATGGCCCTTAATCTTTTCTAATAGTGCTTTTGATTCTCTGTTGATTCCTGTATTACGGATTCATGAACCAATCCCTTGCACTTCAATGTCCCCGGGATGTTAAGAGAAATCTCCACGGATTCGATATTTTTCTGCAGTTCCATGTATGCGATCAGTGAGAGAAATATCATCTTATAGCGTCTTCCCCATGTACCCTCAGCGGAAGAAGTGACAGATCCTCATTTGATATGGGCCATTAATAACACCAAACGTCATCAAGCCATAGCCTATGATAAGGCTGAATTTAGACTTCCTATGGATCAGATCTGCCATAATATCTGGCCTGGGCATTGAGATGGAATTAGAAGAGCAGCAGAACGGAACAGGCAGGGCCAGCAATAAGGATTCCAACAGCGTAGGATTATTTCTTTCACTGTACTTGGTGATCATGGAGTATGATTTAATTCCATTTTATTATATTTTGTGCCTATTTTTATATTTCAGAATAAGGATCCATGCAATATCTGCAATTGATACGCCAACTCGAAAATGTGGGGCCGTCCGGATTTGGACCGGAGTCTCAGGCTCCCAAAGCCCGTAGGATACCAAGCTACCCCACGGCCCCATATCATATAGTTCAAAAGGAATCTCCTTCTAGCTTCTTAAGTGATTGAAATTCATGTTATAGCTTTTTCTATGGCAGCATATTACCTTATTTATCGCCAATGATAGAAAATTAAATTTTTATAATAAAAATTTAAACGATAAAATTATATATTAACTTCTCGTTATTGAACTATGACTGGGTTAGATATATTACTGATAATAATAATCTTCATAGCAGTGATAATACTACTTTCCGGTATTCACGTGCTTAAGGAGTGGGAAAGGGCCATAGTACTTACCCTTGGAAAATATGGCGGAATAAAGGGGCCAGGTATAATATTTATAACGCCAATAGTGAGCAAGGGAGTTTTCGTATCAACGAGAATTCAGCCCATACAGTTCAAGACTGAGGCAACATTCACAAAGGATAACGTTCCGGTAAATGCAGATGCAGTTATGTATTACCAGGTAATTGATCCAAAAAAAGCTGTTCTTAACATACAGGACTTTTCTGTTGGAACAAATTACGCCGCTCAGACCACGCTCAGGGAAGTTATTGGAAAAACATCATTCGATGAGATACTTTCCGAGAGGGAAAAACTCGGTGAAGATGCAAGAGAGATAATTGATTCCAAGACAGAGGCATGGGGAATAAAGGTTACATCCGTCGAAATAAGGGACATAATCGTACCATCACAGCTTCAGGAAGCCATGTCCAGGCAAGCTTCTGCGGAGAGGGAGAGAAGATCGAGGGTAACGCTTGCCCAGGCAGAGGTGGAGGCCGGGCAGAAAATGGTCGAGGCATCGAAGCAGTATGCTGAGAATCCCATAGGGCTTCAACTGAGATGGATGCAGATAATCTATGAAATCGGGCTGGAAGGGAAATCAGACATGATACTTATACCGGCGCAGCTGGAAACCGCTGGATCACCTCTGACGTTTATGGGAGTTAAAGACTTTATTGAGAAGAATAAAGGTACTGCACAAGATTCACAATCTCATTGAATGAAAGTTCGGACGGTCTCTTATTTTCAAATCCGTCCGGGTATTTATCGAATATATTAGAAATCATTTTTCTTTTTTTTGAAAACATATCTACCAGTATTTTATCAAGAAATTTCATATCAAATGAGTAATCATACTTTTTCTTCCTGATGTAGATGATCGCAGAATCGACCTTTGGAGGTGGAATAAAATTTGATTTGCTGACATACCTGCTTATTCTGATCTCAAAGCGTACATTTGCATTAACGTAAAGCCTTGAAATTTCGTTTTCCTTTACAAGTTTGTCGGCGAATTCCTTCTGAACCATAAGTACGGATCTTTCAAATTCGAAATCATATAACCTGAACAATATTGGCGATGAGATGTAATAAGGTATGTTCCCGATTATACCTGCATAATTATTCGGTGGAAATTTCAGTATATCACCATTTATAACTGTCACCCCGCTGGAAGCATATCTGCGGGAAAGGTCCATGAATATGTTTCTGTCCTTTTCAATGGCCGTAACGCTTATTCCACGTCCTGCAAGAATATCTGTGAGAATACCTGTTCCCGGGCCTATTTCCAGGATATTTTCGCCCTTAACCGGATTAAGGAGATCGACTTCGTATTCAGCGATTCTCTTGGTTTTTAAAAAGACCTGGCCGGTTTTATGCGACCATGATGTCATTTTGCAACAAAAAGCTTGTATTTTTCGTATCTGTCCTTGAGCTCATCAACTATTCGGCTTACTATCATTTTTTGCGGGTTGTGTATCGTCTTCACCCTTTCAACAAGATCTGAAAAGGATGTGAATGGTTTGTTCTTTCTCTCCTCAAGAATATTCCACATGGTTTTGTTTCCGAGGCCGGGCAGGAGCTCGAGTGTGTGGAGGCGTGCATTTATAGGTTGCGCCTCGTTAAAGAACTGCACAAATCTTGCCTCCTGCTTATTCACAATATCTTCAAGTGTGTATGGGAGTTCATTTGCTGCCGAACTTGTAAGATCCTTGTATGTTATTCTCCTCTTTACTGAAAGGATTTTTTTCCTCATTTCGGCATTCTTTCCTATATAGACCTTTTCCCCAACGGTAATTGCCTCATTCTGTTTTGGAATCAGCTCAAGAAGCTTGAATTCGGTTTCGCCGACTGCAATCACAAGAGGATTCATCCTGTAACTTCTGTCATCAGGTCTGCCCTGCGGTAAATAATCAAGAACATATGCATATTCTTCCAAGTAATCACTCTCCATTAGAATTTCAAGGTTTTTAAATAATCAATAACCATATTTAAATCTTTGTCAGCGATCATAACGTTATATGCAGAGAGTATGCTTGTAAGCTCATCCTGCGTGACAGGTTTTAGATCCAGTATTTTTGTTGTTACCTTATCCGGTATGTCAACCATACCCTTAATAGCTGTTTTCGCCCCTTCAGCATCTTCAGGAGTCATCCTTCTGAATCTGTCAACATAAAGAAAATTAATTTTTTCCATGTCCGAAAGTTCTTCTTTCCTGGACATGATTCCGTATACTTCCGGTATGGATATATATTTTTTATCCATTTTCATCCTTCTATGCGTTTCAAATGCACCGGGTTTGCCAGGACATATTTCACTAAAGTATCAACCTTTACAGCTATCTTGTATGAACTTCCCTGCTTTCCCACAACCTTTCCGGTATATCCCTGGAATCTGTGGTATGGCAGGCCGTTATGGATGGAGGGTTCAATATTTATTGCCACTGTATCACCCTCATCAAATTCCTGCATAATTTTACGTATTA
Organism: Thermoplasmataceae archaeon; assembly: GCA_031961205.1. Lineage (GTDB taxonomy): Archaea > Thermoplasmatota > Thermoplasmata > Thermoplasmatales > Thermoplasmataceae > JAVRLS01. The sequence goes on from JAVRLS010000001.1 coordinate 43,432, forward strand.
CAGATCTTTTTCTCTCTTCATTGCTCTTTGTCATTTTCCTTCTTGAACCCGACCTGGGCCCATGAGACATTTTAACCATTATTCATCCCCTCTGCATATATTGATAACGTCCAGTTCCTTAATTTCAAGATCCTCCCCATAAATAGCTGACAGACTTGGATTTGTTCTGCCGTCATCGCCATTCACGAGTTCTTTAATATATGTCCCGGCTTCCGCCTTTATTACTATTTCGGCTCTATTTGCTTCAACACCGGTTATTTCCATTGATTTAACCAGTCTTGTCCGCACCATATCTGATCTTGTCTTGGCAACTCTTAATGGTGTTCTCTGATATATATTTTTTCCGTTCAATGATTCAACTGCCGCTTTCATTCTTGAAGCCTCAATATTTTCTTTCGAAACTATGGTGGCCCTATAAACTTTGTCATACCTTTCCTGCTTTATCTTTTTAACAGTTTCTCTATCAACGAACTTCAGATCAGATATATATACGCCCTTGCTGGCGCCATTTACTGTATTTTCAAGATCTATGAGTGATATATCCCTTATTTTAGGGCTTTCAGATTCTATCACAAATTCTCTCCCGTTTCCGAGCATCCTTACGTCTACGTCTTCCCTTCCTGCACCGTGAAGATAGTAATTTGATCCACCTGTAAGGGAGTTCACTGCATCCCCGATCACCGATTCCACGGAATCGCCTGATGGCCGGTGTATCCATCTTGTCTGTGGCATATCGCGCCTGAGTTTCCTGTATTTTCCATAAACATATAAGCTCTTTATCAGAACGTTTGCATAATCATATTCGGTATTTACAGTTATTATAATATCCGGATCGTCTTTCCTGTAGTTTTTTCCTGATTTAAGGGAGAAAAATTTTCCGAACTCCCGGTTGAATTCCTTTTTGATGCTCTCTCCCCTCGATCCGAATTTTTTATGTATTTCCTCCTCTTCCGTGATTACATCTTCAGCGAATACAGAACCTATCAGGAATGTCTCATACTGGTATCCTTTTAGTTTATCGTCTATTATTGAAAAGTAGCCGTCAAATCTCTTAAAAATTCCAGAGCATAGCCTGCAGTTTTCTTCATCGGGCAATTCTACCCTGTCGATGCCTTCCGTGCATTTATAGGAGAAGATGAGCATGTCACCACGCTGATCATTCGTTAACCCTGAGCCTATTGCCGCAAAAATTCTGCCTGTGCATCTTCTGCATAAATTATTTGAAAAAATATCTTTTAGATCATACATAAAATATGTTATCTTGCCAAAATTGTTTTTTCAATGCTTGGGCGGTCCTTCACGAATACTCTTGAACCGCACTCGCATTCTATCTCGGAGGTTCCCATGGATTTCTCCAGAAGCCTCCCGCATCTTACGCATTTATAGGTAGTCATTCCTCTATTACCTTCTCCTCATATGCTGGGGTGTATGAACCGCCCGCAAATTTATATCCGCAGTGCCTGCATTCCCATATCCCTGATGCTGTTCTTTTGACCTTTTTCTTCTTGCATGATGGGCAGACATAAAAGGCTATTTTCTGTTTGTATATTTCATGCCATTCTTTCCTTAATGTTACACCGTATCTGGGACCGAAACGACCTGCTGCTCCAACCTTGTTAGTTCGTCTTGACATCTATTTCACCTGAAATATTTTTCCCTTATTTTGTTTCCAACCTCAGTTGACATCTTAATTGCATTTTTTATATCATCGACAGTAAACGTTCCTATTTCACCTTTTTGCATGGCTCTTATATGCCCGTCTTCTGTTGTGGTGACCGTTATCCTCCCACCGCATATCTGGTCCTCTTCAAGCGAAGGATCGCAAACGAGCACATCACCCACTTTCACCATTGTCACTGATATGGGTGTACTGATGATTGGGAGCTTAAAATCTTCCTTTCCTTCCCTGGAGGCTGGAACTATGGCATTTTTTAGAGCTGAGACCGCTGCAATTGTGCATGCATCTATTAGATTCCCGTCGTAATCAAGAACGTTTATGTCAAGAAATACTATCCATACCTTTTTGCCAGGTTCTATCACAAGGCTATCCGGATTTATCATCTTGCTTTCTCTTATTCCGCGATCCACAACTCTTGAAAGTTCAATGGCCATATCATTTGGGGGCCCGGCTTCAAAGCTTGGGAAAGCTATAGGAAGCAGCTCAACATTTGTGGTAAGAACTCCCTGTTCAGGAGTATCAGGAAATGGTTCTCCAGATTCTATCTTGATACCGGCAACTACCTTTGTCTTCCCCAGCGAAACATACGCTGATCCGGAGGCCCTCGGGACATAGTTTTCCTGTATATTTATTTCCCTGAAATCTTCAGGGGATCTCCCGTCTATTCTCTTCCCATCCTTCATTGTGGAAAGAATGAAATTCTTTCTTATTTCTGACAATATATCAGCTGATTCTTTAACCATTTTATTCACCGCCCTTGAATTCTTCAAGTTTATATTTGCTCAGCAGAGCATCCCTCTGCACCTGTGATATTTTCTTCATGGCTTCGAGCATCATGCCCTGTGCCTCAAAGAATTCATCCTGAGTGACATCGCCATCCATCTGTAGAAGAACTATTTCGCCAGTCTTTGGCATTATCGCCATGGGTATGTCTGCCTCTCCGAAGTTATCTTCTTCCTTTGACAGATCCAGAACAATGTGACCGTCTGCTTTTCCCGCAGTACAGCCAACTATCATGTCCCTCATAGGAACCCCTGCATCGGCAAGTGCCACAGTAGCGGCGGTAAGGCCGGCTATCCTTGTTCCTGCATCTGCCTGCATGACTTCTATATAGACATCTATCTGGGCTCTTGGAAACTGCTCTATCATAATTGAAGTGCTCAGCGCCTCGGATATTATTTTGGATATTTCCATTGTTCTCCTGTCCGGGCCAGGCCTCTTTCTTTCATCAACAGAGAACGCAGCCATGTTGTATCTTGCCTTTATGACTGCATGGTCGATATCCTGAGAATGCTTCGGATATGCTTCTCTAGGTCCGTATACTCCAACCATTATCTTGTTTCCGCCCCATTCTATGTACGCAGAGCCGTCGGCCCTGTTAAGAACTCCCGTTTCTATTTTTATAGGCCTTAATTCGTTAAAAGACCTCCCATCCAACCGGATGTTGTCATCATTGATGAGCTTAATTTTGCTTTCCGTCTGCATCACCTTTTAATCCCTTCAAAAACTTTTCAACTCTGTCAGTAAGTCCCTCAGTGTGGGCTTCCCTTTCTATCATTTCGATGGCAGATATTGCCATAGTAACACCGTCGATCGGGCCATCAATCCATATCAGTCCATTCTGGCCTATTATTATGCGTGTTGCTGTTATTTCCTTGACCATGTTAACCATGGCCCCGCCTTTTCCTATGATTCTCGGCACTCTTGACGAGTGTATGAGAACCATGTGGCCGCCTTCAAGTTTTTTAAGGCCGGGTTCTTTCATGGTAAGCCAGCTTTCTTTTATTTCATTCACGCTCATAATTTTGCTGTACACATAGTCCCCTGAATTAATATATTTTTTCAGGTCTCCAGATGAAATTCTCCATGGAGTGTCATTCATGTGAAGCATTGCAAAATATGGTGAATTTATGTCGACTGTCCACGTAGAAGGCCCGACTTCTATGACCTTTCCTATGACTTTATCACCCTTTCTCGGTATGTACTGACCCGAGAAAGGAACGACATCCACGAATTGATCGTTTATCTGAAGAGTTCCGAAGAATTCAGAATAGTATTTCTCATCGCTATCCCTGTATATACCGTTCCTCATCTTTCCCTGAATATCTATTGAATCCCCGGGCAGGACTATTTTCTTGATATCACCCACTTGTTACACCTTCATTCTATATATGCTGCCAATATAGTGATTTGGATAATATATTTTCGGTTTATTCTATGAGAGCAGGTCCTGTCAGTTTATTTTAAAATATTTTTCCACATGATACGGGCCCGATGGTTGATTCCCGTATACGGCATGTATGAGATGCAACACCCATGTTGTGAAAAATATAGGGAAAAGGAGGAAGAAAAGGTGCTATAAGTTTGTTGATGAGATGAGAACCATCAAGAATCGTTATCTAAAATGATAGAGTGCTTAAGAATACGCCGCCGGAAAGAAAATAAAAATCACGTTCAAAACCGGATTAAAAAAATACCCTGATCACTGTAAATCACTGTTTAATCATATTTATTGTGTATCTATCGGGTTACCTGCAGAGGGTTCATTGGCATAAGCGTATCGTGCCTGGCTCCAGGAACAATAGAATTTTTCTGGATGAAATAAAGGCCGTTAAATGAGATGTTTTTTACGATTCCTGACGTTTTTATAACCAAATTTTTATTAAAATAAAAGGCTTCAAGGGGAATAATATTATTATTTGAGTACCTTGATCTGCACCTTATCTCCGCCTTTCCTTGAAATGCTTTCTATTATATCACCCTGAAGACCTGCCGGAACCTCAAGAACCCCCATCCACGAACCGTCTTTTCCCCATTCCTCCTTTGTTATATATCCTGACCTGCTCAGTTCTCCATAAATCCGGCCATAGGCGTCCCCGATTAAACGAACGGCTATTCTTGCCTTTTCAAACCTTATCGGTATTAATGGCATTATGGCTTTCAACACAGACTGAACCTGCTCCTCTGCGCCCTTAAAGGGATCAACGTGTACCTTAGCCTCATCCATGGCCTGGGATATGCGGTATGGTGTGTGCGGTGTGTTTGTTTGCGGATTTATACCCTCACGCACTATTATGTTTATTATCTGTTTTCTCCGTTCATCATACATCTCCCGCCTTTGTTCTGTTGTAAGCTGTATCTGCCCTTTCTTCACTATTTCTATAGCTACCTGGGCAATGTTTACGGTCTTGAAAGCTTCCTTCAGCGATTCCTCACTCGCCTTCTCGCCTTTTCTAACATCTTTGTATATCTCCGGCATTGCAAGATCGTTTTCAGTGTCTATCTGGCCCTTCTTTATCTTCTCAATAGCGTCAGGATCTACAAGGATTTCAAATCGATAAGCATGAGATTCAAGTCTGGCCACAATTGCATCTTCTACTTTAACCATAAAGAGAAATTGTATTTATAGATAAAAATATATCATTATTTCAGAGGTATGTCTTTACCTCATCAGGACTGTATGTTCTGTATTTTCCATCCACAACAATGGATGCGATCTCAGGGTTTTTCAGCTCTTCGCCCTCTTCAAGTGACGATTTAAGGGCCTTTATTCCAAGAGCTACAGCTTCCTTCTCTGAAAGACCATCCTTATACTCCTTTTCCAGATAAGCAGTAACAGCTTCCTTTCCTGATCCGATTGAAGTGGCTTTGTATTCATTTATTGTTCCTGCAGGATCACAGTCGAACAGTCTCGGCCCGATGGTATCAACACCGGCGAATATAAGCGAAACACCGTATGGCCTGACTCCTCCGTACTGGGTGTATTGCTGCATCTGATCGGCAACTCTCTTGACCAGATTCTCAATATTCACAAGGGAACCGTAGGTAACCTTTTCCTGCTGGGTGCTTATTCTCGCGAAGTCGATGAGAACCCTTGCATCAGCTACCAGCCCGGACGTGACGGCTGCCACATAATCATCAATTAACTGAATTTTTTCAAGAGAATTCTGCTCTATAAGCTTGCTCCTTATCTTTTTGTCAGAAATTATCACTATGCCATTCTTGAATTTGATTCCTAAAGCGGTTGACCCTTTTTTTACAGCCTCTCTTGCATATTCAACCTGAAATAACCTTCCATCTGGCGAAAAAACAGTAATTGCCCTATCATAAGCCATTTGACCCTGTTGCATTTTTATTCCTCTAGGCTCCTATAATCAAACGAATAATAAATATTTCTTTTATCTTTTGGAATGAATATTTGAAATATATTACTCATATTTAAGTAATTACTCAATAATTAAATATGCTAATATGATAAACTATTATGCTTGGAACGTTTGACGACAGGCCGCTTGGATACTTTCACATTAAAAATGTAATAGTAAACGGCATCGGGATATTCTCAGACGCATATAACCTCTATGCAATAGCGCTTGTTTATTACCTGGCATCATCATTCCTTAAACTTAACGCCATAGAAAGTTCTTTCATGACTTCAGGAGCATTCTTTGGGGCCGCCGTGGGGGCAATTATCTTCGGAGTTCTTGCTGATAAGATAGGGAGAAAACCCATGTACGGCATCGATCTTATGCTTATAACTGCAGGCGCATTTTCACAGTTTTTTGCCGGTGGATTTGACTGGCTATTCATATCGAGAATTGTGCTCGGTCTTGGAATTGGTGGAGATTACGTTCTTTCACCTGTAATAATGGCTGAGAATTCAAACGCAAAAGATCGCGGAAAGCTCATGGTTTTCACTTTCCCGGTAATGGCGGCGTTTGGAGCCATGCTTGCGGCTTTTGTCGATCAGGTTTCGTCCATATTTTTTGCTCCTGCAATGGTATGGAGAATTGTGCTTGCATTTGGTGGAGTTCCGGCGCTGTTTATTATATACTTCAGGAGAAAGATACCTGAAACGGCAAGATATTCAGCCAGGATAAAGGGTGACGAATCGGAAGTGGAGAAAATAGAAAAGATGACTGATTCGCACATAAACATTGACCGGGACAGGGAGAAATTTTCAAAAAGGCTAAAATCATCACTGTTTCTGATCATGATTTCATCCATACTGTGGATTCTTTATGATATGTATTCGTCAACATTTGCAATATACGGCCCTATAACAATTGCCGAAAACCTTGGCCTTACGCCAGTTTCGTTCACATATTATGCAGAAATATTTGGCGGCATTCCCGGAGCTCTCATATGTGCATTTCTCATAGACAGAATCGGTAGAAAGAAATTGATCGCTGCAGGCTACTCCGGAGTTTTTGTGTTTCTTCTGATGTATTCACTTCTGCTAATGCATCCAGCGATTTTCGGGTTCAGGTATCCTGGAGGCATAAGCCCGGCGAAGCTTGCCGGAGACGCTGCGGTTCTTGGATTTTCATTCTACCTCCTTAATTTCCTGTTCTCTGCATCAGGCCCTGCCTCGATAATCGGAGGCGCAATGATAACTCCTGAACTTTCTCCCACGAAGGTCAGGGGAACGGCCCAGGCAATGACTGTTGGCTTAGATAGAATTGCAAATGCAGTCGCATTAACGGCGTTTCCCCTTTTGTTGATCAGATTCGGGCTTTCCTCAATACTTCTGGGATTCTCTGTTATAGCCGCGCTTTCAATAATCGTAACAATGCTGTGGATACCCGAGGCAAGGAGAAGATCACTCGAGGATATTTCCGGAGAAATGATCCCGAAGTTAGGAGTAACCGGATCCGGAAGAAAATAGTTAAAAAATATCGAAAAGGAAAGATCTAACAGCAAGGAAAGCTTCAGGAATACGATGAAAACAGGACCAGTGACTTCCCGTGCATTCAATATGGCAAAGCGGAAAAACCATGCGTTCTAAAAAATGTTTATTAGCGGCGCAGCATATTAGACTTCGATGGGATATAACGGCAGAGTTTTTGACAATCATTTTCATCTGAATTACAATGGGGATTTCCTCAGGTCCATAGACACTTTTATCAGGGCCGGCGGCAATGCCATAAACCTCACAAACCTGCCAGGTGATGCCGCATCCGATAATTACTACAGGAATATCTATGATAATACGGTAAAAATGGCAGAGAAGATAAGGATGGAGAGAAACATTGAGGTTATCGTCACCATAGGGCCATATCCCCTTGACTATTTCTATTTTAAAGATCACGGGCTTGATGCATCAGGAATAATGAAAGATGCCATATTGCTGGCAGCTGAATATATAAAGGATGGAAAAGCGGATGCGATTGGCGAAATAGGATTTCCGCATTTTCCTGTGGACGACGATACATTTACGGTATTTCATGACCTTCTGGATTTTGCATTCTCAGTGGATTCCGATATAAAAGTCCCGGTAATACTTCATACGCATGATCTTGGCCAGAACGATTACCTTGACATTGATAACATGGCACGCAGGCACGGGATAGCAGGGCTTATAGTAAAGCACCATGCACGCGTCAGCGATCTATCGGTGAACAGCGATACATGGAAATCCATCCCGGCGACAAGAAAAAATATAAGAGATGCTCTCCCTGTAACGATGGACTTCATGATGGAAACGGATTTTGTTGACGATCCCCACGACAGTAATCGTTATCTGCCAGCGGACTCTGTTCCGAAGAGGAAGATCATGATCGAGCAGGGATACACCGATGCGGATGATATACTCTCAAAAATATTCCAGGATATTCCTGAAAGAATATACAGCCGGTTGAAGAAATAACTGTTTATTTTTGTATTTTTTTTAATAAATCCGGATCTAAAATAGTTGCCATACCAGGAATCTGCGATGCCGGTACCGGTTCAGTGAAGATACCGGAAGATATCTTTTCTATATACAGCTGCTGTTACTCAAATGGACAGCTTCCCTAAAAAAAATTGCTTGCGATAGCGGATCTTCTTGAAAGGCAGACTCGTAACTTCCAGATGTGTATGCAAATACGATTAAGAGAAACTGAAAGATGAATGCCTTAAACAGGTATGGCATAAGAAAGTTTGTGCATTATGTGGCGTTTATGATGAAAGATACAATCTTTACCAGTAATTTTCGTTTATGTATTCTTCATACAGTTCCGAAAGATAGTTTTTGCTTTCCTCCTCGCAGTTATATAGCGATCGGAGCAGGCTTTCTATGGTGGTGTTCTGATATTCCTTTGAGACTAGATTTATCAGGCTCTGGAATTGTTCTTCCTCCTTAATGGATGCAATAAGCACATCTTTTATATCATTCGGATTATAGTTATCATGTGTATCAACAAGATGCTCTATCATTTCAAAGCTGGAACTGTCATTTCCGATATTTTTTATCTCACCAGACCAGAGAAGTTTTCCTATGTTAAGCTGGCTTTTTCTCTGAAGGTTTGCTATCTTGAGCAATAATTTTTTAACGTTATCCTTGCTTGCTTCTGATGCCATTTTAAGATATTCTTCTTGCCTTTCTTTTTTAATATCCGATAATCTTTTCATAAGTTTTTCCAGGACATCGTTATAATTCTTTCCAGAAATCGTTCCATTTTTTACGTTCATGGCAATTGATATCATGCGCTTATGATTAATATACATTTTTATAATTCAGGGCTACATTTTTTTATGCTGTGAATACCGTCATGATATCTTTAACATAACCTTCTCCGGCATTTCAAACAGGTTTCGGAACTTTAATATAAGTTGATCCTATAAAGCGCCGTTATATTAAATGTGGGCGCATGGCCTAGCCTGGATAGGGCAACAGCCTCCTAAGCTGTGGATCAGGGGTCCAAATCCCCTTGCGCCCGTTTTTTATCAATCAGATCATTGATGATATATAGGATGATATTCCACCCAGTATCCTTTCATTGACCAGTGATGGCTTTCTCCACGAAAAGATTGATGGCTCAAGGTAGCATGAAAGCGAGCAGGCATTGCAGCTTTCGTAGTTTTCCCATTTATATTCGTTCCACAGCTTCATTATATCTGTTTCCCATACCCTTGTGCTTCCACTGTATTCATTTATAACATAACATGGTGTCACTATCCTGCCCTCAGGATCGATATTTATGGTAAGCCATGGCTTGCACGTCCATTTTTTGTTAAAATACCATGAATTGATGAGCGATTCAAAATATGAATTAGAGTTTATTATGGGTGCGCCATCCCTCTTGAGCTTCTGGAGCTTTACAAGTGTATTATAAAGATCATCCTTCTCCGGAGAAATCCTGCTGGCGGCGTGGTAATCATACGATACCTGTATATTTACACTGACCTTCAGGCTTTCAGCAAGATCCAGCACCTTATCAATTTCATTCATATTGTTTGTCGTTATAGTGGTGCTCATAGACACAGGCACATATTTTTTTGCTTCCCTTATCCCTTCGACTGCATGATCAAAAGATCCCGGGACTCCCCTCTGCCTGTCGTGTGTTTCCTTCATTCCGTCAATTGATATGAAAAGATAGTCCAGGTAACGGCCAAACTCATTTATTCTTGATTTAATAAGCCACCCGTTGGAGACAAGAGACGTGTGGAACCTTTCATGCGATGCTCTGAGTATATCCGGAAGATCTTTCCTCAGAAGCGGCTCTCCACCCTCAAAACCCAGGAATGAGACATTGGCTGCAGCAAGAGAATCCATCATTTTTATCTCATCGCCGAGAGATAGCAGCTTTTCATCCTTTCTTCTCCAGAATGGACACATATCACATTTCAAATTGCATGAATAGAGTAATTTATGGCCTGCTATTACAGGTGTTTTCATCCCTTTAAAATTGAGTACCTTCCTCTTTAATGTCCGCCCTACTACAGGTACAATGAGTGCCATATTTTATGTACACTATACTATTATTTAATGTTTCTTGATCAGAAGGCATGAACATTCTGCTGTATGCTAAAATAGAAAATTATCTAAAAATATGGTATAAAATAAAAAGCATTACCATTTCAATTTCATGTCCCTTGCGGCCTTGACCTCATCTATCCTTGATATTGCCGTATTTTCTGGCATTTTCTCAAGTTCTTCAACACTTCTGTCAAGTGCTGATATGAATATACGGGCATAAGAATCCAGATCGTTTTTACTGGCGGATTCAGTGGGTTCTATCATCATGGCTTCCTTAACGATAAGCGGGAAATAAATTGTTGGCGGATGTACACCATTGTCAAGCAGATATTTTGCGATATCAAGGGCCTTTTTACCGTTCTTTTCGGTTGATAGAACGAATTCATGCTTCTTCAATGGATAATATGGCACCTCAAATTTATCCTCGAGCTTCTTCTTCAGGTAGTTTGAATTCAGGACAGCTTTGATGCTTGCGTTCTTAAGGCCCTCTTCGCCATTATATGTGACATAGGACCATGCACGTAGAATCACGGAAAATGACCCGTAAAATGAAGAAAGGCGCCCTATTGTATTCTTGAGGCTGAAATCCAGCGAATATTGCTTCCCGTCAAACGTTACGACAGGAACCGGAAGAAATTCCTTAAGGAATGATTTCACAGCTACCGGCCCGGACCCAGGACCGCCACCACCATGCGGTGTCCCGAAGCTTTTATGAAGATTGAAATGCACTATGTCAAAGCCCATTATGCCGGGTGAGGTGATTCCAAAATTGGCGTTGAGATTTGCACCGTCGTAGTAAAGAAGGGCACCGGCATCATGCATTATCTTTGCTATTTCAACTATATTCTGCTCAAAAATACCAAGCGTGTTTGGATTCGTGATCATCAGCGCTGCCGTTTTCTCAGATATTGCTGCTTTCAGGGCATCAACGTTCACCATTCCCTTTTCATCCGAAGGCAGTTCTATAACGTCAAAACCGCCCATTGTTGCGGAAGCAGGATTTGTTCCATGAGCAGAATCCGGGATTATTATCTCTGTCCTCTTCTCCTTCCTGTATTCGAAATATTTCCTGACTATCAGTATTCCTGTAAACTCACCGTCTGCACCTGCCATGGGCTGAAGTGTTACGGCATCCATGTCAGATATCTTCTTGAGGTATTCCTGCATCTCGTACATCACCTTCAGAGTACCCTGAATGGTGGAATATGGCTGGTAAGGATGAATATTTGTGAAGCCGTCGATGGATGCAATTTTATCGGCGTATTTTGGATTGAATTTCATTGTACAGGATCCGAGGGGGTACATTCCAAGATCAACGGTGTAGTTCATTTCCGAGAGCCTCGTGTAATGCCTTACAACATCAAATTCTGATACTTCAGGAAGTTTCAGGTCTTTTCTTGCCAGTGATGGATCTATCAATTTTTCTGCGTTTCCAGCATCCTCGTTTATGGTAAATGAATTTTCAGATCTTATATCCTTAATCAATGGTTCATCATAATATGCCTGCCTGTAATTCATGATATCACCTCTAAAGCCTTTACAAGTTTAGAAATAGATTCTGCATCATTCTTTTCGGTTACTGTGAAAAATGTTCCGGTACTCAGTTCCGTATCTTTTATGAGTTCCCTGAGCCTGGTTCCTCCGAGGATTCCATTCTTTGCCAGTTTCTCCTTGACGTCGTTTTTCATGTCGAATAGAACGTCTGAAAACGAGAGGGAATCATAATACTTATGGATGCCTATTTTTTTAAGTTCCGTTTCGAGATCCCTGGCATGCTTTATCGTGAGAAGTGCGACCTTCTTCAGGCCATCCCTTCCGAGTATGGAAAGATAAGATGATGCTGCAAGGGTTAATAGTGCCTGGTTTGAACATATATTGCTTGTGGCCTTTGCCCTCCTGATGTGCTGTTCTCTTGTCTGGAGCGTCATGACATATGCCCTCTTTCCGTTGTGATCTACAGATTCTCCTATAAGCCTTCCGGGAGATTTCCTTACGTATTCTGACTTGAAGGACATGATTCCTAGAAGAGGCCCGCCGAAATTCATCGGTATGCCGAGCTGCTGGCCTTCTGCAACAGCTATGTCGGAATCATAGGCACCTGGTGGCGCAACTGCGCCTAATGATATCGGGTCAACATAACTTATGATGATAGCCGATTTTTTTATGTCCCCTACCTTCGTCACATTTTCATCAAGTATTCCGTATCCATTTGGATTTTCAACCACAATAGCTGACGTATTTTCACCAATTTTTGAAGATAAATCGTCCAGATCGATTTTACCGGATCTGCTCATTTTATACTTCCGGAATATGATGCCTAAGCCCCTGCCATAACTATCCATAACAGCAAGTTTGCTATCATATGTGCTTTCTGGAATCAGTATTTCATTTTTGCCGTTTATCCTGTATGCCATCCGGATAGCTTCACCGAGAGCTGAATAGCCGTCGTACATGGATGCATTCGTAAAGTCCATTTTAAAGAGATCCGAGATAAGGCTCTGGTACTCAAATATCGATTGCAACATACCCTGTGATATTTCAGGCTGATATGGTGTATACGCGTCAAGAAATTCCGATCTTCCGAGGATATTATTCACGGCTTCCGGGATTATTCGATCGTATATCCCGTTCCCCAGAAAGTTTACCATGCCAGATTTATTTTCACTGGCATAGAGTTTGGCCCTCTGAACGACTCTGTATTCTTCGAGGCCCCTGCCTATTCCCATACTCTGCTTTCTCACGCTCTTCGGTATATCTGAAAAAAGTTCGTCGACACTTGAAAAGCCTAAAAATTCCAGCATAGATGATATCTCATCCATAAATGGCGTAGCATTTTCAGTCATTTATTTGTTTGCTTTTTACACTGAAGTTCGGCATTTATTGGTATTTTGTTAATACTTGTTATCGACTCGCATCATATAATTTCTGAAAACATATGAGAATCATTCCGTCAGTTATATCAGGTTTGGTATATGGCGTCCGTAATTCCGTATTCTGGCATGGCATGTAGCTTGAATGATTACTGGCATTTGCAAAGGCACTTATAAATTATTGAATAAGCATATTAATGAAAAACCGGTAACTTATGCCTGATTATCGGCAAAAAACAAAAAATGATCCTGCTCATAAAACCGGGAACTTAAGGCAATAGAACTTCGCTAACTGATTCTGTAAGGCAATGCGTCCCAAGATTGCAACCTGTTATAGGGGCGTATCATCAGGCTGGAGATGCTTAAGCGTTAACAGATTCACGCTAACACTGTTCTATAATCACAGCTTAAATACTTACAGGCAATCTGATGACATGGCACTAAAGTTTCAGATGCCAAGAGAACATGGGCTTGTTGTCGTCTGGCTTAATGTCTTTTTAATATCAATCTTTGTTTCAAAAACTTATTCGCTTTATGGCATTGTAACGATAATACTCCTATCATTAACGTTCATAATTTATGACCCGCTGATCAGCATGATGAGAGTACAGAAAGCCAGAAGAAATGCTTTGCATTATCTTTTCCATGAATATGCGTATGTGCCTGCTATTGTTCTTTTGATAGCGGGATGGCTTTTGTTTGAAGTACTGTACAGAAAACTCAATGTTTATGCGATATTAATCGCACTTGCGGTATTCATAGTTCTCTACCTTCTCTTTCCGATGGGAGAAAGAAAGGCTTATACCAGGGGCGTATCGATAATAAGCGTAACTTCATTTTTCCTTATAATTGTATCATCATTCACCGCCGCATTGAATTCCGTGGAAATCTTACTTTTTATAACTCTTTCACTTATTGAAGTAATGCTCGGAATGGGGCCTGTAGAAATTGTTAACACAAAAATAGAGAAGAAAAATTTCACCGGCATATTCCTGAGGAGAATGGTCCCTGTTTATATGGTATCCATGGCGATATTGATTGTTATCTCAATTTACGTTACGGGTTACTGGTGGATCTTTATCATTATATATACGGTTTTTTTCCTGTCGTTTCCATTCATAAGGACGTGGAGGATGAAGAATATAGGTATGATTGCAACTGTATTCAATATAGTCGTTCTTGTATGCATTTCACTATTATTTTTCAGATCCGTTTAAGTTATGCCCGTATTCCTGACATTTGAACAATAGAAAGCCGGATGTATTTTTGAGATTTATATTATACATATTTAGATTTTTTATAGATGTCAATGAAAAAAGTTCTTTTGGCCGCATTTTCATGATGATGCTCCTGTGCTAATAAATAATAATTTAAATATTTCAATAAATATCATTAAAATCTGTACAACATTAGAGGGCTCAGATCAATGATCATATAAATGTCATGGAACTTTTTTCATAGAAGGAGATTTTATGTGTATAATTTCCGGATTTCAAAAGGATACATTCATAACTTTTCCATGGGAATTATGAGAGCAATTCCTGGATTCGGACAGTAATGGATGGAAATACCCAGTTACGTAACTGATTTTTATGATTGTATTCACAATTGCTTTCAAAAAAAGCTTTAAAAGTTGTAATATTCCGGGAAATCAATCTACGTATGATCCTTTTGCAAGCCTGTTAAGAAGGTATATGAAAAAGGGTACGCCTATTATTCCGGTTATGATTCCTATCGGTATTGTTTCCTGCGATATTACAAGTTTTGAGATATCATTGGCCACTATCAGGAATATTGACCCGAAGATAGCAGATGATGGTATAACGTATCTATTTGAACCGCCGTAAACAAGGCGTGATACGTGGGGCATTATCAGGCCAACAAATCCTATAAGGCCAGATATTGATACCGCTGCAGAAGTGCTAAGAGTTACAAGCGCTATGAGGATGGCTTTTGATCTTTCAACGTTGACCCCTATTGATCGCGCATGCGCTTCTCCCATCTGAAGTGCATCCATTTCACGCCTCTGCAGAAATATAAATATTGATGTTATCGACGTAACCAAGAAAAGCATTGATATTTCCTCCCATGTTATAGTCTGCAGGGATCCCAGAAGCCAGAAATATTCCGTACCTTCAAGGTTTATATTCGTGTATATCAAGAATGATACTATGGAGGATGCAAAAAATGATAGCGATATTCCGATAAGAAGCAGGTAAGTTGGCGGAACTTTTCCGTGCCTGTATGATATCATGTAAACGATTCCCACTATAACCAGGCTGAATATGAATGCGTTCAGCTGCATTGTGTAAAAACCGAAGAAAGAAAGGGAAAGTGTGATGCTTATGACTGCCCCTAGAGCGGCTCCGCTGGATATCCCTATAATGTACGGTTCCGTGATTGGATTTCTGAATATGCTCTGTATCACGGCCCCCCCTATACCGAGAGTTGATCCTATAAGTATACCCCCTATTATCTGGGGTTCCCTCAGGGAAGTTACGATCCGGTACTGAGTCAGGGGAACAGATGCGTGCACGAAACTCCCGAAAAATGGAATCTGGCCTGCAACTATATATAACGTGTTCCTGACAGGTACGTTCACGCTTCCAATTCCCATGGAAAATATGGATACGAATATGAGAAGAAGTATTGATATCCCGAAAGAAATGCCAGTTCTGTGGTTTATCTGAAATTTATATTTTCTTCTGTTCTCAAACAAGTACACTTACCCCTATCAAGTTCACTTTACTAAGGTTAAATTCATTTTAGATTTAAAACTTACCCAACGGATCAGGTCGATAAAAAATTTTATATATGAAGTTATTTTACCAAAACTAAAGTAATTTGAGTGAGCTGAAATGAATAAAAGAAGTCAAATACTGGCAATTGCCATTGTTCTGATAATTATCGCCGGATCATCGGCATATTTCTACGAGAAGGGTATAGGTACAGAGAATAACGTTAAGGTTTATAGTCCGGGAGAAGCGCTTCCGTTTCACAACCTGACAAGAATCGTATCTCTTCTTCCCAGCATAACTGCGAATTTGTACGCTATCGGAGCGGAGAAGGATTTAGTCGGAATAAGTACGTATACATCATATCCGGCTAATATTTCCCTGCCTGTAGTTGCATCGCTGAGTACAGTAAATTACGAAGAACTTGTGAATCTATCTCCCCAGGCCGTCATAACGATACCTGATTATTATCCGTCATCGGTCATCGAAAAAATAGTTCAGCTGGGAATTCCTGTTATAGAGGTAGGACAGGATAATTTTTCACAGATAGAGCAACAGATCACCGCACTCGGGCAGATCACCGGAACCTCTCATAACGCCAACCTGACAGATGCCTGGATTAACCAGACACTTTCTGAACTTCATAGCGATGCCCTGAATTATTCAAATGGAACGCCGCAGACCGTTTTCTATCTTTTGAGCACTGAAGGGGGAATCTGGACAGCAGGAAATAATACGTTCATAAATGATTTCTTCAACATAGCCAATCTGAAAAATATAGCAAACGGAACCGGTTACTATGCGATATCCGGTTCTTCGATCATAAGTGAAAATCCTGACATTGTCATCCTTGATCACTATGTGAATTCCAGCGTAATGAAGTCATATCCAATGAGCTATACAAATGCTTATACGAATAGAACATATTACTCAGTATTCAACGATAATTATTTTAATCAACCTGATTTCAGGTCTGTTTATGCAGTCCAGTGGCTAATAGATGAGGTTTACGGGAAAAATGTAAGCATTGCGCCCTTTCCCATCAACCTGAATGACAATCCTGAGCCTGTGATACTGAGATGATCTTTCACAGGCCCAGCTTTATTACTATGAACAGGGAGAATAATGTTATTATAAGAACCGGCAAGGCGTTTGCAAAC
>JAVRLS010000002.1:0-45692 GCA_031961205.1 Thermoplasmataceae archaeon
GAATATGCTCTTATCCGAATAATTGCCTATTATCGCCCCTGTTGCAATTATTGCCGGGAAGGGTGTAATAGAGAAGGATTCGAATATTGTGAATTCGAATATGACTATGCCAAGAAGCATTGCGGTCAGGTAATTTTCAAAATTGAGCTTCTTGTTCAGGGCTATCATCGCAAAGCCCATGACTATGCCCACAATGCCTGGCAGGGTTACCTGTATTATGAAGAAGGCAAGTATGCCCGGGCCGAACCCGATCACATGGGCTATGGATGAAAAGAATGAAACATACGATGATGCCGGAGCCGCTATTGCCAGCCCTATGGAAACAAGTATTATACCGATCGGGTCATTGAAAAGGCTCTCACCTACCAGGACTTCTGATATGTCTTCCTTCACCTTCATCCTCTTGAACATCGGTATAAGCGTTACGGGATCCGTAGGCGATATTATCGCGCCGAACAGGTAGCCGATTATGAACGGGGCCCCGGTTATGAGGCTGAAGAACAGGCCGGATACTATGGCGGTTATGATCACGCCGGCTGTATCAAGCGAGACTATCCTGAAGAATTCCCTCCTCAGAACCTTGAGGTTCATATTGTGGCTCTCGGAGTAAAGTATTATCACCAGGCCCAGCATTCCTATTCCCACACCGCCAAAGGATGAGAAGAAGTATACGGAGAATGCAGGCTTTATGAATCCAAGCACCGGGCCAACGATGAATCCAAGGGCGACAAAGATCGGTATCTCAACCACTGAAATCTTCCTTGCTATGGGTATTGCTATCGCTGCAAGTATAAGCAGAAGGCTTATGAAGAAATACCCGTAGATAGAAAGAAAATCCGCCATTTCATTCTCCGTTTAACCCGTAAGGCATTGATCTTTTGTGATCCGACTGTTTATGGAGATCAATTATCTTCCTGTAAAGTGCATCATCCGATACAAAACCCTCATCATATATTTTTCTCAGCATCGCATCTGCTTCCGCGTATGTCATCCCTAGCTCGTCTTCATCCGTCTGTGATGGCCAGAGTCCGGCAGAAGGCTTTTTGGAAATTATGCTTTCCGGTATTCCCGCTATTTTCGCCATTCCGTAAACGTCGGTTTTGTAAAGATGCAAGATCGGCTCGATATCGCATCCGCCGTCACCGTACTTCGTGTAATACCCGAGGAGGTATTCGCTTCTGTTCGTTGTTCCGACAACGAGCGCATTGTTTACGTTCGCCCCGTAATAGAGGACCGTCATCCTTGTGCGGGATTTTATATTCCCGAGCGCCTTTTTATCCTGAACACCGAGTACACTGGAAAATGTGTTTACAATGGCCTCTATATTTACGGTCATTACCGGCACACCGGTGGCAACGGAAAGTGATTTGACATCGGTAAAATCGGCTTCCGGAGTTCCGCTGTCAGGCATGAAGTATGCATAAATCCTCTCCTTTTCAATATACCTGGATAGAATGGAGAGAACCAGCGCGCTATCGATCCCTCCGCTGACGCCGATCACGGCATTTTTTCCGGCAAGAACTTTTTTTATGAACAAGCCTACCCTTTCGATTTCAGAATCGTAATTCATCATATCGTTTAACGTATTGCAAATCTGTAATAAAACTTCTTTATCTTCATGCAGGATTTCGCTTCACTGTGCGATTGAAAACTCGCTGAAATACGATACCGCAAAAATGTTTACGTTCTTTTCGTACAGAATATAAATAATAATGGGATTCAGGCTGTCTGCGGCCTGAAATTTCCCATCTGGAATTCTGCTGTCCTGACGACGTTTTCAAGTATGTTCGTTGCGGTAACCGGGCCAACTCCTCCCGGTACAGGTGTGAACGCCTCAACGTAGCCGTTTACATCATCCGTTTTAACGTCACCCGTTACGGTATCGTTCACATAGTTGATCCCGACGTCTATGATTACAGAATCGGGGTTTACAAAACTCCTGTCAAGGAAACCGGGTTTGCCGACGGCTACGACTATGACTTTCGAATTTCTGGTATACCTGCGGACATCCGCTGTGAATACATGGCATACGGTTACCGTGTAATTACGGTTCAGTAGCATCATGGACAGTGGTCTTCCAACGACAGGAGAGTGGTTTATTATCGTTACGGAAGATACGTTTTTATAGTTATATCCGTAGTGGTCAAGGATATCTACCACGGCCTTTGGAGTTGCCGGGACCATGAATTCCCTGTTTATGTTCAGCGATCCCTGGTTAACGGGTGAAAGGGCATCCACATCCTTGTAATATGGAATGGTTCTGGCTATCTCATAGTAGTCAAATCCGGGAGGAAGCGGATTCTCTAGCATTATCGCATTGACATCCCTGTCTCCGGAAAATTCTTCCAGTTTTTGAAGCAGTTCCTTCTGTGTGATAGATTCGTATTTGAACACCTTTGCTTCGATACCCACGGAATGGGATCTCTTTATCTTAGCCTTAACGTATATGTTTGATGATTCGTCATTTCCGATCTGAATCAGGTTGAATACGGGCCTTGCCGGAAGTTTTTCAACTCTTGCCCTGAGATCCTCCATCTTCTTCTTAGCAATTTCATTTCCGTCAAGTATCTTCGTTACCATTTTATCACTGTCTTTATTTCATCTGACTTTTTCTGGAAGAATATGCCCGTTTCATCCGGTCTTGCTTCATAGGTTATCATCTGCTGCATAACGTCGCCATGCCTGTGGTACCAGTTGCTTAGATAGCTGAGAGCCTTGATGTAATGGACCTTTGCGGCATCCACCGAACCGGCAATCGTGATATTCCTCTCCACTATGTAATCTATATCCTCACCGTTCACGGGTGCGGCTGGCGCTTTCCCGTTTGTGCCGAACAGGATCAATATGCCGTTGTTTTTCATGTGCCTTAAGAATTTCAGTACTGTGGCAGGATCGCCGCTTGTATCAACTACCATATCCATATCTCCTGGCATCTCCTTGGTATAATTGAGGAAATTCACGCCGAATTCCCCGAGCATCTTCAGCTTGTTTTCCGTCTCTTCATGGCGGTTTATAACCGTTACGTCAAAGCCGTATTCTCTTCCAACGAATGCAAAGAGGAACGCCTCGCTTCCGGATCCGATAACCACAAGTTTCTTGCCGATCAGCGTAGAATCGTCATTGTGGAATATCGATCTTTTCGATACGACATCAAAAACCTCGAATGCCTTCACAACATTTTTCAAAGGTTCGGTCAATACGGCAATTTTCCCAATCGCCTTATCCTCAACTTTAACTACGTTCTCGATTTTATCGTAAATTACGTCACGCATGAAGCCGTCAAGACCTGTTATCCCCGCCTCGTGCTTATCAGGATCTCCGATGGAACAGTTATCCTGCCTTCCAATACGGCAATTTACGCATTTTCCAGGTCTTCTGACAAGCGGAACTACAAGATCGCCCTTCTTTATGTAATCGTTTTCCTTCACTTCAAGGACCTCACATAGCGCTTCATGGCCGAGAATCAGATACTGCTTGTTATCCGGATTGTATGAAAATTGAAGCGCGCCAGATACGATACCTCTATCGGTACCGCATATCCCCGTATATAGGGGTTTCATCTTTACCTCATAATCAACGGGGACATCCTGATCTATTTTTGTATACTTTACGCCGCCCTGTGGTGCATTGGTTACTATTGCATTTACGGTTTCCATAGCCAGTTATCGCTAACTTTTATTAATGAATTTTCACACGCAGCGCTTTGACAAATTTAATATGATATATTATAATCTTGTCTGTATGAAAACAAAAATAGTTGCAACTGTCGGACCTGCAAGCGAATCCCCTGAAATGCTTGCGAAGATGAATGGCTATGGCCTGACACTGGTGCGCATAAATTCAGCGCATGCAGAAACGGATTATGTTTCAAGGATCACGAAGACCGTTCGCTCAATAAACCCGGACATAGGCGTGATGATAGACCTCAAGGGCCCGGAACTCCGCACCGGAACATTTGCTGGCGGACGCCTGGAAGTGCAGAATGGTAGAGAATACAGGATCGGAAAGGATATAACGTTCAACAATGATCGCGCGTTCGACAGCGTCGAGGAAGGCGATTCGGTGCTGATGAGCGACGGAGAGGTTGAATTCACTGTAACCGATAAGAAGAACATGATCATAAGGGCCAGCAATAATGGCGTTCTGAGGGACAGGAGCAGGGTTAACATCCCGGGCAGGTTCGTTGAAATCGGATCACTCACTGATAGGGACATGGCTTTCGTTTTAAAGGGTATAGAGGAGAAGGTTGATTTCTTTGCCCTTTCATTTGTACAGAACGATTCAAACGTTAAGGCATTGAGGGATGTCATAATTGACAATGGAGGAGACCAGTACATCATTTCCAAGATAGAGACAAAGAGTGGTCTTGACAACATAGATTCAATTTCAAGGGCATCGGACGGGATCATGGTTGCAAGGGGCGATCTTGGCGTGGAAATACCCCTTAAGGAGGTTGTCATGGCCCAGAAGGAGATAATCAGGGTTGCCCATCAGTACGGCATATTCACTATCGTTGCGACGCAGGTACTCGAATCCATGGTGAATAATAGTGTTCCGACAAGGGCAGAAATATCAGATATAACAAATGCAATAATTGACAGCGCTGATGCGATCATGCTTTCAGAGGAAAGCGCGATCGGAAAATATCCGGACCTTGCAGTTAAGACGCTGAGCGATGTTTCAAACTATGTAGAGAACCTCGTGAACTTCAGGATCTCGGATTCCTTTTTGGGTAATAAGATAGCATTCTCGGTTGCCATGGCCGCCAAGGTACTGGCCGACGATATAAATGCCGACGGGATTGTGGCGCTCACGCACACAGGATCGACGGTGAGGATGCTCTCGTCGCTAAGGCCAAGGAGCAGGATCTATGCAGCCACCGTATCAAAAGGCCTTTCAAGGAGACTCAACATATTCTTTGGCGTAACTCCGCTGAACATAAGGGCAGATGCCGAGAGTTTAAAATTCGAACAGATATCTGATTACCTGAAGGATTCGGGATTCTTCAGCAAGGGCGATAAGATAGTGCTTACAAGCGGAGACCCTTATTTCGTTTTCGGTGGCACAAACGATGTGCGTGTGATCGTTATAGGTGATTTTCTTGCCAGGGGATATCCGGCCGGAAAGAGCATTGAGGGCATCGCGACTTACACAGGAAATGGGGACATACTTATAAGCGACAGCACCGAGATAAATGATACAAAGTATTCCGGCTACGTATTTACCTGCAGCGTAAAACCTGAAACAATGAAGAAACTTGAGGGAAAAACCGTTATTGTGAGGACCAGGATAGCAAAAAAAATTGATGAGGGAGAAAAAATATTCATTGACGGAAATACGGGGATAATAGTCAGGTCTAATTGAACAGATCATCCCTGACCGTATCTATGTGCAACGGCTTTCCGGAGTAGTCTACGTAAACGTTCTTTATCTTCAGGTACTCCAGTATCCCGTATCTGCTGCCCTCTCCTGCCTGCCCTGTCATCCTGAAGCCTGTATGGTATCCCTGCGATGCTTCCGGCCCCGGCATATTAACGTAAAGTTCTCCAAACCTGATCCTCTCGGACGCCTCAAATATCAGGTTGGGGTCCTTCGTGAAAAGGTATGATGCAAGGCCGAACTGCGAATCATTTGCAAGTGAATACATTTCCTCCATGTCCGATACCTTCTTCGCACCTATTACCGGGCCAAAAATCTCATTCTGGAACAGTTCTGATTTCTGGTCAACGTTCTCCAGGATCGTCGGCATGAAAAAGAAGCCATTCGCATACGGTTCTGAAAGGTCAGGCTTCTTTCCTCCAAGTACAACCTTTGCTCCGCTGTCAACTGCGTTCTTGACGAAAGTTTCCGTTGTTTTTACGGCCCCCTGGTTTATCATCGGGCCCATATCCGACTTCTTTGGATCTCCCATAACCATTTTCTTGCTGAGTTCAATGAATTTTGACATGAATTTGTCATAGATTTCCTCGTGTACGTATAATCGCTCAGCAGCTATGCATGACTGTCCTGCATTCCAGTATTTCGCCCATAATAGAGTCTTAAGCGTGTCATTGATATCGGCATCCTTCCACACCATGAACGGTGCCTTGCCTCCCAGCTCGAGTATCAGCTTGGCCATATTGTTCGATGCGTTCTGCATGATCCTCTGTCCTGTGGACGTGGATCCTGTGAGCGTTATGAGTGATACTTTCCTGTGCTTGACTATATAGTCGCCTATGACGGATCCTTCACCGGTTACGAAGTTCAGAACACCCTTCGGTATCCCTGCCTCAACAAACTTCCTTACGATCCATTCTGCGCTTCCCGGTGTATCACTGCTTGGTTTTACAACAACGGTATTGCCTGTGAGGAGGGCCGGAGCTATCTTTCTTGCAACCATTGCAGCAGGGAAATTCCATGGAGTCAGCTCGACAACAACACCATAGGGAACCTTGTACTGGAATATTTTCCTGTGGCTGGTTGTGCCCTCGACCACATCGCCGTTCAGTTTTCTTGCCCATTCGGCATAGTACTGCAGCTGGTCAATTACGCCATCAACCTCGTCCTTTGCCTCCTTTACTGGCTTTCCATTTTCATTTATGATTATGTTTTCAAGTTCGCTTCTTTTCTCATTTATCAGGCTTATTGCCCTGTAAATGTATTTTGACCTCTCAACAGATCCGAGATCCACCCATTTCTGGAATGCTTCATCAGCGGCATCTATTGCGCTGTCCACATCGTCCCTGGTTGCAGACGGAAAACTCTCGATAACCTTTCCTGTAAGTGGAGCATATTTCTGAATCTCTTTTCCTGAGGAGGAATCCCTCCATTCTCCGTTTATTAGCATCTTCATTTATATCGTTCTAGAATTGCATTATTATAAATTAAGTTTACCATATTTTTATTTATATATAATTAATGTTTATATAATTCTTAAAAGCCATAAAATATCCATTAAGGCTGGCAATAACCATTTAGAATGATCTCCGATCGACCCTCCGGTAAACTCCGGGATGCCGTTAATCTGTGATCCATTGCCATGGAGATCATGGCCGGCTGCAGCAAGAAAGAACCGTCGCCGTAATCTACCGAGGTAACGGAAATGCTGTCTCCAAGGATTTTCCTCCTTGAAATGATGAACGGATCATTTCCTGTTAATCCCGATGATATTTCCTTCACCTCCGGAAAAAATGCTGACATTATGCCTGAGGCCAGATAACCTGTACTGTCGCCGGATACAACTATTTTACCGGCATCGATATGTCCGCAGCGATTTGTTATTTCATAGCCTGCATATGTGAAATACATTGAGTTTGATACCGGAAGATCAGGCGATACGTAGCTGTAATGCTTTTCGTATGAATCTTTAATGGCTCCGGCCTCGGCCATGTTACCCGGTCCGTAGACCACCAGATCTTTTCCCATAGCATCGGCCGCCGTTTTTACCGCATCTATCCACCCGCTGGACCGGTAGAATGTTGCAATCTTTTCCTGTGAAAAATAGGTTTGCGGTAGCGCAGAAATAAGCCATGCGCTGGATTCGCCGGTATACTCTATTTCAACGGAATCGAAGGATCTATCGCAATGTATATCGAAATCCACGAAATCGTTGTAGTATTTCATAATCCGATCGGGTATCCTGTATTCCGGCGAGTAGAGGAACTCATGCTCAAGCACCCTTGCCGGTATTATATGATTTATAATACCGATAGCGGTATCCTCTTCAGCCATATGCGATGAATATACCGACATATGGTTCAGTTCCGGCTTAATCCACGGGATCATGCCCCGTGAATCGTATTCGATCATCTGTAAATAATGTATACACAATATTTAAGCATTATTGTATTTTATTTATGTTATATTTTCTTATTATACAAATCGACAAGAAGAATGTTTTCAATGAAAGCGCAAAGATCGGTAACAGGAAAAAGCCTCGGATGCAGCCTATCATCACTGTTGCCGAATCCCGGAATGCTGGGATAATCCATCAGCTGCAGCGCCATCGTTTTCTCATCCGTAACCATCGTAAGCGAGAGAAGGGGTTCACACGGGAGATAATCGACATGCCAGTGCCTTTTCGAAAAGTTCCTGTTCATGTGCCTTCCGATCCTGTTCTGGCATGATGATCCGCATGACCCGAGGTAACTGTATATGCCATTCCCGATCCGGAACTCCTTTTTTCCTATACGTACCGTAGAATCTGGGCACTTGAAAAATATCATATAGGACTTCATTGCTGAAACCATCCTATTTCCTGGCAACGTGCATTATAACCGAGGAGAAGAAGAGATCGTACATATCGACTTTACTGAATCCCGCTTTTTCAAGCTTTGACCTGACAGTCCCTGGAGAATAAAAATTTCTGACCGAATTTGCCAGGTACGTATAATTCTTTGAATCCGTTGCCCTGTTTCCTATGAAAGGGACGATATGGTAAAAGTAAAGCGAGAAGAACTGGGAAAATACCGGCATTGTCGGATTGTATATGTCTATATTCGCAAATATGCCTCCCGGCCTCAGGATCCTGTGCATCTCTGAAAAATAGGCATCTATATCCGCCAGGTTCCTCGTTAAAAACGCCGATACGCCCCGGTCAAAGTTTCCATCCTTAAATGGAAGAGTTTCTGCCGGCGAAACAACCAGCCTGCACCTGGAAAGAAGCGATTTTCTGAACATGCTGTCGGTGATATCCAGGGCCGTGACATGCGCACCGGGATACTTATCAAGCATGATTTCCGTCAGTTTCCCGCTCCCAGCTCCGCAGTCTATTATATCCATTTCGCCCGATATCTCAAGCTTCCTGACGGAAGCCCTCCTCCAGTGCTGGTCCATGCCCATGCTGACAATGGAGTCAAGAATATCGTATTTGCCGGATATTTTATCGAATATACCCTTAACTGTTTCGTGCTTGCCTATCATATATACATCTTTGCATACTGCGCGTAAGGCAGGTCGCCTATGTAAAGCACATTATCCTCGTTTACAAAACCATTCTGTATCGCGATCTTAACTGTATATTTTCCGACAAGGTTCGCAATTGTGCAGGTCCCAAGGGAAGATATGAAAGTTTCGTCCTGTACTGAAACCTCGCCATAAAACGAGGGATAGATTTCCATATGTAATTTTCCCTTTCTGAACTTTTTTCCCAGAATGTCCGCATCTGCAGCTGCAAGCATTATCTCCCCGCGAACTTCAGTCATCTTCATTACTATCATCAAGTTATCACATCAAGTTTCCCGTAGGATTTCTCGAAAATTTGACCCGCGTTCTTAAGTTTTACTATTGCCTCTTCAGTACGTTTTGCAGATACCCCCTTTGAGGCTGCCATGCTTATAACGTCCGCAACTTCGACAGCACCCTTCTCCGATTTTATCTGTTTTATTATATCCAGTACGGATTCAAGCTCATTCCTCTGTTTTGCACTGTTTCCAGTATATATTATATCTATGTCGGTCTTTCCATTCTCAGATGATACATCGCTGAGATAGAAATCAACAATCTTCTTTGCTAAGAGCGCATCATCGGCGGTGACAATTGTAGAGAGCCTGGCCCTTGCAGCCGCCTCTGCAAGCCTTACCGTTGATTCAAGCTGCCTGACGGTTATTGGTATTGCATCATTCTCGCTGTTCCTTGTCTTGACATACTGTTCCTGAAGTATGGAAATAGCTTCATCCGATAGCCGGGGAAATATGCTGTTCCTTGCGTATGCCACATACTTTCTCATAAGGTCCTTTTCAATTTCCGGTTCATAGTTGGCTTCGTCCGGTATTGTGAGGTCGATTTCATTTTTCTCCATGCTCCGGTATATTTCACCAATCCTGTGAGCCTTCAAAACGTGTTCTGCAAGTGTATTGTCGTTCTCGCGGTTGGGCTGGTCTATCATCTTGAATATAACGTCAAAACGGGACAATAGAGGAAGTGGAAAATTGATCTGCTCGGCCAGGTTCCTGTTCATATCATAGCGTCCGAACTTCGGGTTTGCTGCTGCAAGCACGGAAGCCCTGGCCCGGAGCGTGGCCATGATGCCTGCCTTTGATATCGTCACGGTCTGCTGTTCCATCGCCTCGTGCATTGCCGCAGTGTCGTGTTCATCCATTTTGTCCAGTTCATCAACTGCCACAAATCCGTTGTCCGCCAGAACAAGGGCACCGGCTTCCAGCGTCCATCTACCCTCCCCGAATTCATCCCTGACAGCAGCAGCTGTAAGACCGGCAGCGCTTGATCCCCGCCCAAATGTGAACAGCCCCCTGGGAGATACTTCAGCCATGTATTTAAGCAGCTGTGATTTTGCGGTTCCCGGATCACCGACCATGAGTATATGTATGTCCCCCCTCATGGTCGTGCCATCTTTCATGGTTTTCCTGACACCGCCAAACATCTGCAGTACAAGGGCCTTTTTTATCATATCAAGGCCGTGTATTGTCGGAGCGACGGATCTGGCCAGGATGTCTATGATTCCCGGCCTCTTTGAAATTTCAATTATCTTCTTCTTATCTTCCTCTGTTATCTTTACGCTTTCAACCTCCTTGATATCCTTCCTTACGTTGATTGCTTCGAGATAAGTGTAAAAATCTGTTAAGGGTATATTTCCCTGTTTTTTAATCTCGGCTTTCAGTATTCCATCTATTATAACGCGGTTTCCCGGAAACAACTGCCCGGTAAGATCATCTTCGATTATTATTATCATCCTCTGGGGCTGTGCACCGCCTTCAAGTGTTTCAGGGTCTTCCTGTATCTCAACTTTCTGTATGTCCACGAATTCTGAGAGGCTGGGCCTGAGCTTGAATTTTGTCTTGGTTCGATCCAGATTGCAGCTTTCGCACCTCTGGGGCTCATCCAGCCTCGATTCAGTCTGTTCGACATAGTTTATGGCACCGCATGATGAGCATTCAAAGGCTGCATTTCTGAGCTTTGGATACACCTCAGTATTCTTTCTGACTATTCCTGAGACGCTAATGAGGGTTCCGATGTTGCTGCTTCTTATGTTCCTTATGCTGTACGATATATTTTTTTCTTCCAGGTCCTTTATCCTCAGCTTGAAAATTTTGAATCTGGGTGAAATCCTGTCGTGAAGATAGTCTTCCATAATGACCTCTTCACCGCTCTTCAGATACATCTCTGGAGAGACCAGAAGCGATCCTGCGAACAGGTTGTCGAAATTCTCAATATCATGGAAAGAAACGTATAAAGTCCTTCTCTCAGGGTATTCCTGGTGAACTTTGTTTATCTCTGAAAAGTAACCAAAGGTGACGAAGAATTCCCGCCACATATCCTTTATCTTCTCCAGAGAATACTCCTGATTTATCATCGCTTACGTATGCAATAATCAATACTTATTATTTTTTATTAGCCTGAACATACGCATGATTTTATAGGGTTCACCGTTAGCTATCCGGCTATAAAGGAGGAGATATTTATCCGAGTCCCTTAAATTTGGATATATTTCAACGAGATTTATTAAAATCATTAAATTATTATTTCTTCCTGCGGAATCTAAACTCGGATGATGGGGTTGAATGTGTGAAATGATCAGGAAGTCCATGGATATTATACCGAAAAGGAATATTTGAGAAGTACAAATCCCGCGAAACTTTAGATACACGACATTATAAAACTGGCATCTGATCATAATAAATGTTCAATATTAAGGGAAGCAGATAAATAGTGCAGCAACAAGTCTATTAATCATTGCCCGGTTGCGATCTTTAATCAGGTCTGATCATATCGCTCCCGATCATTGCTTTTGCGCTGTCTTTTTATAATTTTATCGAATATTTAATCGAATCCCCCTCTATTCTGTATTACCAGTTTTGATTTTGATTAACATCGAATTTTTGCTACTGCATGGGGTAATAAATGTCATGAAGAATCTGTTATTGCAGTAAAAAATTTTCGAATTATAATTATTCTCTAATTAATATATTTAAAAATAATCTTCCACCACCTATTTATATATTCAAAGAAAAAATAGCTTGTTGTATGGCAATTACATTAGATTTTTATAATAATGCGGAAGCCGGGATTTGGACCCGGGTTAGGAGCTTTTTCCCTTACGTTGGGAAGCTCCTGTGATGCCAGACTACACTACTTCCGCTTATCCTCAATTTCAGTACGCACATTTTTGATATGGCAAACTGCCTGTGCGAACAGCTAATAGATTATGGATATATTATTTTTTCTTATCACGTACAATGCCGGATTTTTGTCTATTGAGATCAGGATACCGTCCTCAGGGTCATATAATCTAAAGTCCGTGAATCAGGTTAATAAAGTTAATTTACCGGATCCTTCAATTCTGGATTATACGGTCCATTCATCATAGATCAGCGGTATCAGGCTAACTTTAATTGCAGCATTGATCAGTTCTCCATGAAGTTTTAAATCTAATATGGAAAGATGATGGAACGCTATCCTGATTTATTGAAAATTGTAAAATTTTTAGTATGGTATCAATTTCAGAAGTTATTTGAAAATGTTCATTGTGATCTTTTTATGCATAAAAATAAATTTATCTGCACAATATAGATCAAATGCAAACAGATTCTGATTATTATTATATATTGAAGAAGTTAAAGGAGCTGAGCAATGAAAATAATGAGGTTAAATTTACCTCATCTGAATTTGCGAAACATCTCAATATGAGTCAGCAGACAGCTTCCAGGATCATAATAGAGCTTGAGAAGAAGGGATATATCACAAGGGTCATAACAAAGAAGGGGCAATCCATATATATTTCTGATCTTGGGCTGGACATTCTTTATTCGGAATATGCTGAATTATCGGGGATTCTTTCCATAAAAAACGTAATAACATTGCATGGATTAGTTCAGAGCGGCATGGGCGAAGGAAGATACTATATATCAAGAAAGCAATATATAGTTCAGTTTCAGGAAAAACTCGGCATAATTCCATACCTCGGGACACTTAACTTAAAGGCTGTGCCTGAGGATTTGAATGAAATAAGGAAACTTAGGGGTTTTCCTGGCATACATATTGATGGCTTTAAAACGGAAGACAGGACATTCGGAGATGTTAAAGCATTCAGAGCGAAGATACAGGATACCGATTGTTTCGTCGTTATGCCGGAGAGAACGGTATATACAGAGGTTGTCGAAATTATATCACAGTATTTTCTAAGAGAAAAACTCGGTATAAAAGATGGAGAAATACTTCAGGTGACAGTTTATTTAGATGCCTGAGAATGCAGAAAATATTTGAATTTCGTTATCGTAAAATTTCAGTATTGGATCATATGGGCCATAAAAACACAGCCTATATTTATCTGCCACTGATTCTTGATACACATATGCCGGATAGATATCCAAAAATTTATGAAAAGCTGGATCTGTATCAATAAAAATATTTAGATATTCCCGGACGAAGAATTCCATATGATAAAATTTCAGTTTTTGGATGAAAAAAATATTAAAAAGTTAAATAGCACTCAATGATCAAGCAATAACTCGATATATAAATTAACTTCATTGTCAATACCATATATCAGGGGTCCGTTAAATGAAAATTGCCTTTGTAGTCAGGAAGGATTGCGAGCGATGCGCTCTCATTGTAAAGAGAATAATTGATATAATCCCAGGGGACTGGGAAACTATATACGATATCGAAGCATCAAAATATTTTGATGTCGAGGGAAAAAATCTTGAAGATATAAATGCCGATATAATAATAACGATAGGTGGCGATGGTACCTTATTGAGGACCTTGCAGATGGCAAAGGGGCCGGTTCTTGGCATAAACATGGGTGGGCTTGGCTTCCTTACAGAGATCGAAATAGGCGAAATAGAGAGCAGCATTTACAAAATAATAAGGGGCGAATACAAAATATATGAATCAATAAAGCTGAAGGTATCCATAAACGGAGAGAGGGTTGAAGATTGCACAAATGAAGCTGTAATTCATACCCAGCGGATTGCCCAGATAAGGCGATTTAAGATATACATAGATGGCCATTTCCTGAGCACCATTAAATCAGATGCAATTATTATAGCCACACCGGTCGGTTCATCATCCTATTCGCTCTCTGCCGGAGGGCCGTTTCTCCTTCCGACTCTGAAGGGCATGGTGATTTCATATCTGGCTCCCTATTCTGCCAGGCTGAAACCTGTGGTTGTGCCTTCGTCATCGATTGTCGAAATAAAGATCGCAGGGAACGATGAGCGTGATCTGGTTATACTTGATGGCCAGAAACAATATGATGCCAGAACCGGAGATAGCATCCTGATCTCTATGTCCGACAAAACCGCCCGGTTTATAACACTCAGGGAATCGATATATGACAGAATAAGGGATAAGGTAATCAAGCATGTGGTCAATTAAGAGAAATACACTGCAGATGATCCTCGAAGCATCAAAGGATTCGTATCCACGTGAGTTTGGTGCGCTTCTGAGGGCACAGGAAGAAGTCATATACGAGATAGCACTCGTTCCAGGAACAATTCAAAGCGAAAGATACACCATGTTTTACATGTACAATAGACCGATAGATTTTAGTTATGTCGGTTCGGTCCATTCACACCCATCCGGTGTACGTTTGCCGTCCGATGACGATCTCAGGATGTTCTCCCTTATGGGCCCGGTTCACATAATAGTCGGCTATCCCTTTGGCATTCATGATTACACGGGCTATAATAGAAAGGGCGACCAGATCGAGATAGAATTACTGTAGGGAACGATTATAAAAAATGCGACCGATCTGGTTATGAAGCGTTTCTGTTATTAAGTTAACTATAAATAGCATTCTTTCTTTATTTATAGTGATAATATTATGAAAGTTTTATTGCTAGGACCAAAAGGATTCGGAAAAATGCATCTTGAAGCGTTATCAAAATTAAACGTGGATATAGAAATTATGGAAAGGAACAGGGAAATAGCGAATGATCTAAAATCTAAATTTCCTATAGGCAGATCTTACGAAAGCATAGATGAGGCAATGAAGTCTGATGCTGAAATTTTTGATGTGGTGCTTCCACATAATCTCCATCATGATGTTGTAACGAAAGCTCTCGGCATCGGAAAGCATGTTATGGTTGAAAAACCAATCGCAACGGATATAGCCGATGCCAGTGAGATGATAAAAGCATCCATACGCGCAAAGAGAAAGTTTATGGTTACCGACCAGTATTTCTTTGATCCTTCAGTTAAAAAAGTAAAAGAGGAGATAGATAAAGGCACACTTGGAAGGGTGCACACAATAATCGTGAGGGACCAGAGGCTTTACAGCTGGAAGGGATGGAGGGCGATAGCCTCATCTATGGGTGGCGGATCACTTATAGACGGCGGGATACATTTCGTTGATACGCTTCTGAATATTGGCGGTGAATATTCTGCGGTCAGATCGCTTGCATACAAGACTGACGATAAATTGCAGGAAATAGATAATGTTGAGGCTCTTTTCAAGTTCAAAAATGGATCAAACGGAATTTTCTTCTATTCATGGGGGTATCCATATTCCCAGAATCTTCCAGCATTTGAGGTTATAGGAAACCGTGGAAGCGCTATTGAGGATGTAACAAAAAAACCGGATGGATTTGATTTCAAAGGAGGCAAAAGGGCATATGGAGATCCAGTAATAAACGGAATTCCCACAGATTTAGGTTTGCATGATATATTTCTTGATGAGATCGGTGGATTTATAGAAAGTGTGGAGAGGGATCAAAAGGTCCCATTCGATCCCGAACTTGCGCTCAGGGACCTGATCGGGGTTAAGGACATTTATAAAAATGTATTTTGAACGGCATCCCATTATTTTTTATCTTTTATATATAATATAATGAGATACCTGAGGCAATCCATCATTCTGTCATGATGATCCTTCATTTTTAATGCAATATAATCCAGAGTGTCATCATCGTCTAGAATTTTTCTTGCGCCCTCCACTGAAAAATCCGGATCTTTTATATGGAACATCGTGTTGGAATCAAATTTCTTGATTTTGCGGCCCTGTATAAGATTTTCAATGAAGGGATCCGTTGCCTCAATATTTTCTCTTATGACTTTCTCTATATAATCCCGGCTCAAACCGAGTTTTTTTGAGATGTATTTTACCGGCCTGTTCATGCATCTGAGCCTTGCTATTTCTTCATTTTTTTCCATATACCTCCTTCTGTCTGAATGAATTTAAAAAACGTCCCTTACGGCATTTCATATGCATGCTTTATTTTATTATTGAATATCCTTCATCGGTTTTCTTGAGGAGCCCGGAATAAATACCCCATTCAATCAGTATAACTTCCAGATCGTGCAGCCCGTAAGGCGAATTAAATGTCTGCACTCCATTGTTCTCCAGAATTTCAAGGAGATCTTTTGATTCGAACTGGCCCGCACTTATTGCTGTCTTGAAGGGCTCAATGTTCCTCAGGGATTCCCGGAGCATGTCTTTTCTTCTCTTAATACCGGCTTTTACGTATTCCCTGCCTTTTTCGGTTATTGTTATATCTCCCTCCTCAGCTGAAACAAATCCAAGGTTGGAGGCAGTATAGACTATTGGCATTAAATCATCAATATCGACTTCCATCTCCTTCTCAAGCTGATAAAGATCCGTTTTACCGTCGAAGATATTATTCATCACATAAAGCAATCCTACCAGATCGGCAATTCTGGCATTAGGATCAACTATGTCAACCATTATATCATTATTATGTTCATATTATTAAATCTGTCTTTGTTTCTCTGTTCAGTTTACTTTTATGATCTACCATTTTAAGTACTGTTGAAAATTCCTTTTTGCACACAAAGTTAATTCTATCTACTATGAATAAATGTATAAGTATGTACAAATATGAAGTAATAGTGAGTGAAGATGCGGATAATGTGTATGGAAAATTATCACAGCTGCTGAAATCAAAAGGCTACGTTATCCTATCGTATGTTGACATGGGTGAAATACTTAAAAAAACCCTCCAGAAGGAGATAGGCGAATATTATATAGTGAATATATGCAAGCCCCAGGCTGCATCGGAATTTCTGGATGTATCCATGGATATGGGACTGTTTTTGCCATGCAAGATTACGATCAGGAAACATCTGTCCGGATCAAAGGTGGTTTTTCAGCTCTTAACGCCACAGGTAAAAGAATTCATGAATTTAGATCTTGTTCAGGCCCTGAAATATGAGAAGGAGATATCTGATGTACTTGATCAGCTGTAAGGTCAATCTTATGGCAAAATTTAAATGAAGATTTGAAATTCACTCTTACCCTTATATCTTATAATACAGATATAGAATGTGTATTATAATAAATCCCGGCTTAGCTCAGTTGGTAGAGCGGCGGACTGTAGAGAGTTTAAACGGAATTCGCCGTAATCCGCAGGTCTCTGGTTCGAATCCGGAAGCCGGGATTCATCATTTTTACCGATCATACTGTGGAAACATATACTGATATGGCATACATACTTCTTTACGCCGGATATACTTTTTAGACTATCTGAAAATTCTATATGGATGTACTTATCATACAGTGAGCAATCAAATGTATTTCCCTAGTCATGATCCGGGAAAAGATAGATTTCGTTTGAAATTTATGCCCTGCGCACCATGCCGAACCAACGAGGTTCCGGAATGAGAACTGACGGATAACCTGATATAAAAACGTTTTTCAGGAAGATTGAACTCTTTCCAGCCTCTCATCACAGATAGATAAAATATTTATTCATAAAAATTAAAAATAGGATGCCAGAACCATATTACAGTTGATCAAGCATCCCGCTGAATTCACTGCAGTTCTCTGGCAAGATCATTCATTAGCCCGATTCCTGAAGTTATGTCATCAATAGATGTCGCATAGGACATTCTTATATGCCTTTCTCCCTGTTCCCCGAATGCTATTCCGGGAGTAACGACGACATGTTTATCCTTGAGAAGTTTCTGTGAAAATGCAACGGAATCCATATCATATTCATATTCTGGAAACAGATAAAATGCCCCCTGGGGAACATTCACTTTATAAAATCCCGTTTCATTCAGGAGTTTTACAGCCCTATCCCTTCTCCTTCTGAATTCATTGCGCATCATTACCGGAGCAGAATCATCATCAAGGGCCTTCAGGGCTCCGTACTGAGATATGGACGGTGCGCAGGTGATCGTCTGTTCCTGTATTTTGTTCGATCCTTCTATTATTTCTTTAGGTGCGATCATGTATCCTATGCGCCATCCCGTCATGGCATGGCCCTTTGAGAATCCATTAACTGTTATCGTTCTTTCAAACATTTCCGGTATGGATGCGGGAGAAAACAGTGATCCATCGTATATCAGATCTTCATAGATCTCATCCGATATGAGATACATATCGTTTTTTATAAGAAAATCTGAAAGTGATCTGAGTTCCTTTTCTGAATAAACGCGCCCGGTAGGGTTCGTAGGATTGCTGAATATCATTGCCCGTGTCCTTCCGGAAACCACCTTCTGCATTTCGTCAAGATCGAAGGAATAATCACTATCAGTAGGCACAAAAACAGGTTTTCCACCGGCAAGCTTCACTATGTCAGGATATGAAACATAATACGGTTCCGGAATTATCACCTCGTCACCGGGGTTCAGAATCGTCATAAAGGCGAGGTTTATTGCAAATTTCGTGGGTGTTACAAGGATATTCTCATAAGTTACCGGGATATTATTTTTATCCACGGCCTTCTTCGCAATTTTTTCCCTCAATTCAGGAATTCCGGCAGAAGGCGTATAATGTGTTTTTCCGCTTTTAGCCATGGAAAAAGCGTAATCAATTACGGTATCGTCCGTCGTAAAGTCGGGTTCTCCGATACCGAAGTTATATACCTTCACTCCTTTTGATTTTAACTGGGCAGCATAATTGCTTGAAGAAACCGTTGCAGACTCGTTAATCAGAGATAGACGATCTGATAACATACCCCGGAATGTTAAGTCCGGATATTAAGCTATTGAAGCTTGTTCGCAATAGATATATAAAAACATTTAAGTCATATTATTAATAAGTCCATCCATGGTTAACAGACAGCTGGCCATGTTTATAAAGGATCTTATGCCTCCCCGGAGGAATAAGGGAGAAAACGACAGGCCAGTATCAGTATGGAATGAAATGGATCGCCTGAGGGGATTCCCTGAAAAATCAACAGTGGCCATATTTAAGACGCGCGGATGTTCGTGGTATAAATATTCCGCATGTTCAATGTGTGGCTATTTCAATGATATCTCCAGCCCATCCGTGGAAGATCTTAAAAAACAGATTGATTATGTATCATCAACCCTTAATACCGAGGTTCTTAAGGTTTTCACCTCAGGAAGCTTTCTGGATCCTGTAGAAATCCCTGCCGAGGTCAGGGAATACTTTTTCGAATCCATAGAGGGTAAAGTAAAAAAACTCCTCGTTGAATCACGTACAGAATACATCAATGAAGAATCTCTCAAAAACATGACGAGTCACAGCTTTTCTTCCAGGATAGCTATAGGGCTGGAAAGCGCTAATGATCTCGTTATCGAGAACTCTGTTAACAAGGGTTCCACATTTCAGAAATATGTTAAAGCGGCAGATATGATCAGGAATCACGGTGTGGAATTGCGCACATACCTTCTGCTGAAACCGCCATTTCTGTCTGAAAGGCAGGCAATAGATGATACAATCAGATCTATAGAAAAGGTTTCAAAAATCACGACGGATGTGTCAATAAATCCTGTCAATGTTCAGAAGAATACACTTGTTGATTTTCTCTGGAAGCGCGGACTTTACAGGCCCCCGCGTCTGTGGTCCCTTGCTTATGTAATTATGGAAGGCATGAAATACGGCACGGAAGTCATTTCATATCCAACTGGTGCAAACAAGGTAAGGGGGGTGCACAACGACATTTTTGACGAAAAGCTCCTTGATCTCATAGTCGATGCTTCACTGAACCAGGATATCCATGATCTGAAGGTTTATTACGAAGCCACCGATCTAAGTGGTTTCTGGAACAGGATCAACACTGAAGACAAAAGCATGTTCCAGCCTGATTTCGATAAGCTGCTTTCCCAAATCAGGAATTCTTCTGCGTCCATATGATTCCGAAAAGCCCATCATCATACTTCAGTGATCCCAGGCACAGCCTTCTTTTTGGCCATGCCAGGTCCGCGTATGAGGAGCTCGCGTCAAAGGACAGGGTCATCATAGTTTCCCATATAGATGCTGATGGCTTATCATCTTCAGCAATAGCCAAATTTACGCTTGATAGGGCTGGAATCGAAAACCAGATAATATTCATCAGGAATATTGATGATAACACGCTTTCCACGCTCCCAGAGGGTTTCAAATGGTTTGTGGATCTGGGTTCAGGGTCCATGAAGCTCCTGCGAAAGCATAATGAAAAATGCATAGTCTGTGATCATCACGTTCCCGATCAGTTTGATATCCCGGCAGGGGCAAGGCATGACATTTTAAATTTCCTGGAAGAATCAGATTTCCCCGGCATAATTCAGGTTAATCCGCATTTTGCGGGCCTGAATGGTTCCTACGAGATAAGCGGCGCAGGAACTGTTTTTCTTGTTTCGCTCTGGTTTTCCGAAAAAAACAGGGATTTTGCAAAGAACGCAATAGTCGGTGCCATTGGAGACGTCCAGAACTCAAATTCCGGAAAGCTGCAGGGCCTCAACCGTATCTTTATTAAAATGGGGGAAGAGGACGGGAGGATCAGGGTTCTTAAGGATATAAAGCTATTCGGCAGGACCCAGCGTCCAATCAAGAAATTTATTTCCATCCCGGGGGATATAAATATACCAGGAGTATCGAATTACAGTTATGGTGCATCGAAATTTCTGCGGAGTCTGAACATTGAGGGGAAAAGGGAAGATAAATTTGTAACTTACAATGATCTCGGGCCGGATGAGAAAAAAAATCTTATTACGGCAATAGCTGAAAGGATCATAATATCCGGATCTGATGATATTTTTTCACTCGTAGGTGAAACGTATATTTTCCCCGAAGAATCTCCAAATCTTCCGACCTGGGATTCAGCAGAATTTGCAACGCTACTGAATGCATGTGGCAGATACGATGAGGGCATGACCGGGGTTATGGTAGCCGGAGGAGACAGGTCCATATTCCTCGAAAAAGCTATGGATCTGATGAAGAACCACAGGAAGAAACTCCAGGAAGGATATGCACACATAATGGAGAAAGGCCTGAAGAACATGAAAAATTTCGATTATTTCTATGCAGGAAAGGATATAAACGAGAACATTGTTGGAATAATTGCCAACATGATTCTTGCGAATGAAGGCGATCATGGGGGGAGGCCTCTCATTACCATGGCGGATTCCGAAGATAATACACTGAAAGTATCCGTAAGGGCAGAAAAGTCGTTTCTTTCAAGAGGCATGGATCTTGCCGACATTTTGCGGAAATCTGCAGAAAAATGCGGTGGAGTAGGAGGTGGCCATGACCTTGCCGCCGGAGCAAATATTCCAATCGGAATGATGAAAGAATTTCTGGAATACCTGGATGAAAATCTTTCACAGTGAAAATGATCATGATTCTTCGATCCTGATTATGATGAAAGATATCTTTGATAAAAGATTTTAAGAGCATAACAATAACAGTTCAATGAATTCAAGGATTTTAAAAATAAGGGAAGCTGATGATCAATTTCTTGTAAATATGAGCAGGAGGCTTGGCCTTTCGCTCTCCCTTGAGGAAATGAAGGAGATACAGAGGCATTTTGATGCTGAGGGGCGCGATCCTGTCGATGCTGAACTGCATGCCATTGCGCAGGCATGGAGTGAGCACTGCTCGTACAAATCTTCAAAATTTTACCTGAAGAAATATCTTTCCGGCCTTAAAACGGGTTATACGATACTTGCCATGGAGGATGATGCAGGCGTAGTTGAATTTGATGAAAAATATGCGTACGTTCTGAAAATGGAGAGCCATAACCATCCCAGTGCTGTTGAGCCATACGGGGGGGCCGCGACAGGAGTTGGCGGAATAGTAAGGGACGTTCTCTGCATGGGTGCCCATCCCGTTGCCTTGATCGATTCTCTTTTCATGGGCGATGTTTCCTCGAAGGAATATAAATCGCTCCTCTCCCCGTTATACGTGTTTGATGGTGTTGTGGCAGGCATAAGGGATTACGGGAACAGGATCGGGATACCCAACGTTTCCGGATCTGTATTTTTTGATGCCTCATACAATGGAAACCCGCTTGTCAACGCAGGCTGCGTGGGAATAGTTGAGAAGAGCAAGGTAGTGCGTTCAAAATCTTACGCCGCAGGAGATATACTTATCATTGCCGGTGGCCGGACAGGAAGGGATGGAATACACGGTGTAAATTTTGCATCCAGGGAGCTCGGGAAGATCACAAAGAGCAGCAAGATGGCAATACAGCTCGGCAATCCCATAATAGAACAGCCCATGATAAAGGCTGTCATTGAAGCAAACGAAATGGGCATAATAAGGGCAATGAAGGATCTTGGCGGCGGAGGCCTTTCAAGTGCGGTAAGTGAGATGGTTTTCGCGGGAGGTTTCGGAACTGATATCGATCTCGATAGCCTTTACCTGAAGGATTCCGGCATGGCCGCTTGGGAAATATGGATCAGCGAGAGTCAGGAAAGAATGCTTATGGAAGTCGAACCGGGTGACGTCGAAAAATTGCGTCAGGTCATGGATAAATGGGGCCTGGAAATGTCGGTTATTGGGAAAGTTATAAACGATAAGAGGCTTATAGTGAACTACAGGGGAAAGAAAGTTATAGACCTTGACATAGAATTCATGGATGATGCCCCGCAGTATCAGCGCCCGTATTTACTTAAAAGATCGGAAGAAAGGACGTACCAGATTCCAAAAGAGCCTGAAAATTACGGGGATTTCCTTTTGCGTTTCCTTTCAAGCCTTAACGTATGCTCTAGGTTCAACGTGGTGAGGCAGTACGATTATACTGTACGTGGCCAGACGGTTCTGCCCCCATTTGTCGGGAATCCCGGGAACGAGACGCATTCCGACGCCACTATTGTGAAGCCTGTGGAAGAATCATCCAGAGGTCTCGTTATTACGTCCGGATCGAAACCCCTCCCTGTTTCCATCGATCCTTACAGGGGAACGATTGAAACGGCTGTAGAGGCCTATAAAAACATATTGAGCAGTGGTGGAAAGCCGCATTCCATTGTCGATGCCCTGAACTTCGGCAATCCGGAGAGGGAAGAGGTCATGGGGCAGTTCGCTGAATCGGTAAGGGCACTGGGGGATTTTGCCCGCTATTTTAAATTGCCAGTTGTTGCAGGGAATGTCAGCCTTTACAACGAATTTGGAAAGAGGGACATAATGCCAACTCCAACGATCATGATGATAGGCATTATAGACAATATAGAAAAAGCCCGTACAACCTATTTCAAGCGTGAGAACGATCCCATATACATTGTCGGAAAATTATGCGAAAATCTTTCAGGAAGCGAATATATGCATTTCCTGGGGAAGTCCGGTGGCTACCTTGAAGATAACGACCTGAGCTCTCTCTCAAACATAGGCGATTTTCTCTCAAGGGCACGGGACGAGATAAGGGCTGTGCATGATATATCTTCCGGAGGCCTTATTTCTGGCTTATCGGAGATGGCATTTGGATCCGAATACGGTTTTGAAGTGGATATCGGTAATGTTTCAAATGCAAGGCCATCGGTTAAATTGTTTTCAGAATGTGGAAATGCATTCATAGTGGAAGTCGATTCCACGATGGAATCCAGTTTTATTTCAAAGCTGTCCGGGATTCATGCAATAAAGATAGGCTACGTAAAGGGTAAATCAGCCATCGTGAGGGAAAATGAACTCGAGCTTATCCACGAGGACATCAAGACCCTGAAGGCAGCATGGGAGAACGGCCTTAACAATTTTATTTGATTCCTTTTAAGGAACCGTACATAGCCGGGGAAGATAAGTCCCGCATTTTTGTTATTTAAAATATACATCATTTATAAATTCCATTGCAATATACGATTTCATGGATCTGATAGTTCAGAAGGAGTACATTGAGGGAAAGAATGTAACAGTAAAGATTGCCTATAGAAAAAATTTCACCGGGGAAAAGATATGCGGCTATGTGAATGTCTATGGTGGCAGGAATGATGATGATGAAAATTACGAACTTTACAGGGAAGTTATCGAATGCGGCCTTGATGAAGATGGGGCAATGAAGGTTTTTTATAATATGATAAGGGATATACGGGAAGGAATAATTGAACTGTAGCTGCGGTTTTTGATCTTTTCATATGCATATAATATAGCGTCCTGATACCAGATATTATTTAAAAATTTTTCAGTTTTATGAACTTTTATAAAAAAGTTCTCAAAAACGACAAAACTGAAATATGAAAAATTCATGGGGAATTATGACAAAAGCTTCAGATGCAGTAAAAACAATAATTTCAAACAATAATATATATTCTCTGCTTATAAATACCGGACTGGTCAACTATACCAAAATGGCAAAAAAGATAAAGAGCAGGGTCGAGTTCCTTGTAGGAAAAAAAATAAAACTGAACACCATTGTGAAGGCCCTTACCAATATCGAGGTACATGAAAACGATACGGATACATTAACTATTCTGAAAAAATCATCCCTTCTCCTTGAATATAATTACGAGGAAAGGCATTCAGGCGATATTGAGGATGTGGTGAATGAGGCAATGCTTATCGTGCGTGAAAAGGATGGATTCACCAGCCTTATAAAATCAAACAAGGTCAACAGTTTTGTCATAGCAAAAATTATGCTCCCGGAAAATGCCCTTACAACTGCAGGAATCACCCTGCTGATAACTGAGTTCCTCACCATAAACGGAATACAGGTCCGGAATATATACCGGTTGAGCCGTGAAATATGGATAATTGTCGATTCTGAAGTTGCCGGAAAGGTAGCGGATGCCCTTAACAGGCTTCTGTATCAGAATGAGTAAAAAGAGTTTCACAATGAATAATTTCTCCGTAAGGAAAACATATCCACGTTTCATCATTTTTATGTGTAATAACAGGATATGCTAAAAATAAATTAAAAAACCCTGCGTTTTCTTCTAAAGTTCATTAAACCGGGCCTTTCAGTATAAAAGCCGGAATAAAGCCTTTAAAGTATAAATACAGTATTTTTCATCTTCTGTCTGACGCATGTTAAATATTTATATTTAAAGAACCTATATCTTTGTATGCCTATAGAGATTGAGAAATTGCATTTTGGAACCGAACTCATAAAGAGAGGTTTTTCAAAGATGACAAAGGGCGGCGTAATAATGGATGTTACCACCGCAGATCAGGCAAAAATAGCTGAGAATGCAGGTGCTGTTGCCGTTATGGCACTTGAAAGGGTTCCGGCCGATATCAGGGCCGCCGGAGGAGTAGCACGCATGGCTGATCCAAAAAAGATAAAGGAGATAATGAATTCTGTATCGATTCCTGTTATGGCAAAGGTCAGGATAGGCCACATTTCGGAGGCAAGGATACTTGAAACGCTTGGTGTTGACATGCTCGATGAAAGCGAAGTTCTCACGCCTGCCGATCCTTTCTTCCACATATACAAGGTTAACTATAAGGTTCCGGTCGTAGCAGGAGCCAGAAACCTGCCAGAAGCGGTGAGGAGGATATTTGAGGGAGCAGCCATGATAAGGACAAAGGGAGAGGCCGGAACCGGCAATGTGATTGAGGCTGTAAGGCACATAAGAAAGGTCAATGAAGAAATATCGATACTCAAAGGGCTGAGTTCTGAACAGTTGAAGGAAGTTTCTGAAAATATATCCAGAACGTATTACGAATTGAGGGGCGAGGCTTCATCTGATTTCTTCGGTGATCCTGATTACCTTGCAAGAAACAACGTTTTTTACGGTATGGGATCTGCAGAGATAGTTAAGAAAATAAACGTTATACTGAAAGATATAAGGAAAATGGGGAGACTTCCGGTTGTGAATTTTGCTGCGGGAGGCATAGCTACACCGGCGGATGCCGCTCTGATGATGGATCTCGGTGCGGATGGTGTTTTTGTTGGAAGCGGAATCTTCAAGTCTCCGGATCCTGTGAAGATGGCAAAAAGCATAGTTGAAGCTGTGGAAAACTTCAGCGATTATGCAGTGGTTGCAAAAGTTTCTGAAGATCTTCAGGGAATGCCCGGAATAGAGATGGAAAGCATTCCCAAGGAGATGAAACTCCAGGACAGGGGCTGGTAAGACGGGAATAGAAACCATCCTCATCTCCCTATTGTTACTGCTTATACTATCGGTACTTTCGCTCACCTTCAGGGTCTTTGACCTGAAGGGTACGATAATGGCACTTTTTGTGGGTATATTCGTAACTTTTCTCGGATCCATTGAATGGCTCATACTCATGCTTATCTTCGTTATTGTTTCATTCATAGCAACAAAGGCATGGTTCAGGAAGAAGGCGGAGATGCACCTTCAGGAGGGGAAAAGCGGAGAGAGGAAAACATCAAACGTTGCCTATGCGGCCAGTGTCGGGCTTTTTATAACGCTGATCCACGGTATTGATCCGATTCTTTCATTCCATCTTTTTGAACTCTTTGCGGTATCCTTTTCCGTGATAACAGCCGATACCTTTGCATCGGAGATAGGAGT
Source organism: Thermoplasmataceae archaeon (assembly GCA_031961205.1). Lineage (GTDB taxonomy): Archaea > Thermoplasmatota > Thermoplasmata > Thermoplasmatales > Thermoplasmataceae > JAVRLS01. Next base: position 26,536 of record JAVRLS010000002.1, read on the forward strand.
ACTTGACAGGAAGGTATGGCTCATCACAAATTTCAGGAGAGTCCAGAGGGGCATTAATGGTGGAATTTCAGTTACCGGGGAGCTGGCATCAGTAATGGGCGGCCTGGTCATTGGGATATCATATTCCGTCCTGCAGTTTCACGCACTGAATTTTATTCCAATTCTTTTTATAACCGCTGCTGGATTTGTAGGATGCCAGATTGACAGTGTACTCGGTTCAGTTTTCGAAAATAGGGGAAAACTCAACAAGGGCCAGGTTAACGCCCTTGCATCTTTCATAACCGTTGCGGCATCTGCCATAATTTCGATATAGACAGTTCTATTTTTTAGGTGCCTGAATGAGATATGAACAAACAGGGCATATAAATTATCTGCCAGGAATCCTGAGGATTCACTTTGCAGGTTCATATTGAAACTTTTACGGCCGTATCCTCCTTACTGTCCTGGGATAAGGAATTGCCTCCCTGATGTTATCACGTTTCATGATCCACATTGAAAGCCTGTCAAGGCCAAGGCCAAAGCCAGAATGCGGAATGCTCCCGTATTTCCTCAGATCGATATACCAGTAGTAATCGCTTTCATTCAGGTTTCCCTCCCTTATCCTCTGCATCATCTCGTTATAATCCCATATCCTCTGGCTCCCTCCGATTATTTCCCCGTAGCCTTCCGGAGCAAGCAGGTCATGGTTGAGCACCTCACCCGGATTATCAGGGTCCGAGGGCATGTAAAAAGGTTTCAGTGACTTCGGATAGTTTGTAACAAATATCGGTTTGTCGTATTCCATGGTGATTTTTCGCTCCTCATCAGCTCCGAGATCGTCCCCGTATTTCAGGTCCATGCCCAGCGAGTCAGCCTTTTTTATTATATCAGAATATTTTATACGGTAGTACGGCGGCTTCATCCTCTTAAGAGTATCGACATCCCTTCCCAGAATGTCAAAATCTTCCCTGTTTTCATCCGTTACTCTGGATATAATGTAATAGATCATCTTTTCCTCTATATCCATCATCTCATTATTGTCGATCCATGCTACTTCAGCTTCACCGTGCCAGTACTCGGTCAGGTGCCGCCACGTCCTGGATTTTTCAGCTCTGAAGCTTGGTGCTATGGTGAATACCTTTTCCAGGCCGTATATCATGGTTTCAAGGTAGAACTGTGCACTCTGGTTCAGGAAAACGGGTTCTCCGAAAAAATCGACCTTAAACAGCGTGGATCCACCCTCCACAGCAGTTGAAACCATGAATGGCGGTTGGACCTGGTAGTACCCATTTTCATAGAAGTAATCAGAGAACGCCCTGAAGATTGACGACCTTATTTTGAGGACAGATGTGAACTCCCTGCTCCTGAGCCACAGGTGGCGGTTGTCCAGCAGGAATTCCTCGCCCTTGTCCTTTGTGATGGGAAAAACATCATTTTTCTGGTACACCCTGAAAGAAGAAACTTCAATTTCATAACCGGTCATTGCTCTTGTATCCTTCTTAAGGGTGCCGCTTACTTCAAGGCTGCTTTCAATACCAAGCGAGGATATTTCTTTAAAGCGATCATCATCAAAGGCTTTTTTGGCTGCTGTGCACTGTATAATTCCGCTTGAATCCCTGAGAATTATGAAAGTAATTCCGCCGCTGCTCCTGATCCTGTATACCCAGCCCCTGACAGAAACCTCTTTTCCTGTAAAATCATCCGACAGTATATCCGATATATGATTCATTGTCCGGTTATAGTATCATCTGAATAAATATTTATCCAAACAGTCCGGAATAAATGACGGGCACCTTTCAAGATTTAAATAAATCTTTGCTATTTACAATTCCGGAATATGGACACCACAGGCTTTAAATTGAAGGTTGCTTCAGTTCTTGCGGGAATAGCCATCGCTATCATTGCTGCACTTCTCGTTTACGGTGTTCTGTATTATCTTTACGGCTACAGCGGCATCGGGATAATAGGCCTCGTGATCCTGATCGTACTCTTCATGGATATTTTTCAGTGGCTCTTCGGCCCTTACCTCATAGGATTCTTCTATCATGTGCATCCGGTCAGGGAAAATGACGCTGAATCTTTTCTTATACAGACCGTTGCTGAGGTTGCAGAACTCAATCACATGAAGGCTCCTCAGGTGTTCATCTCAGAGGTCAGGATGCCTAACGCATTTGCATACGGTTCTCCGGTTGCGGGAAAGAGAATTGCAGTTACACGGGGCCTCCTTTCCGTGCTTAACCACGATGAAATCAGGGCCGTTCTGGGACATGAAATCGGCCATCTCAGGCATCATGATGCTGAGCTTCTTCTTGCCATAGGGCTCATACCGACGCTTATATTTTATTTCGGATACACAACCATCTTTGCCGGAAGCAGGAAAGGAAACGGGACATCGTTTATCATTGCAGCCCTGCTTATGGCTGCAAGCTTTCTCTTCAGCATCATAGTCATGGGAGTCAACAGGATGCGGGAATCATACGCTGATATCAATGCGGCCACAACCATTCCCGGCGGCGCTGAAAATCTTCAGAGGGCCCTGGCAAAGATCGATAAGAACAGCATGCCTGTTAAGAAATCGACGGCCTCAATGCTGCTCTTTTCCGATGATAAGCGGGTTTCTGGCGACATCGATGAAATAATCGAAGCCTGGAGGCATCAGAAAGTTTCGCTTGCATCATACATATTTTCCGATCATCCACATCCTGCTAAACGAATACAGCTTCTCGAGAGGTACAGGAATGGGGGTTTTTGAAGATCAAATATCGATATTTGTTAAAAAAACTTCAGTATGTCAAATTTTCAGGATAAAATCTTTAAATATTTTCTAATAATATAATCGTATGTCCTTCAAAGTGGTATTGACTTCTGACAGGGGAACGTTCACCGAATATAATGGTGCTTCTCCGCTGGGTTATACTGCATGTTTGCCTGCACGTCTTGTGCCAAGGGTCTTCATGAATCATTTTTTCACTCCGCCGTCGAAAGCGTACGGCAATGGAGAAGCGGTAAGGGCACCGTACAGCCTCAGGAAGGTCGAGGCTGCCCTGGTCGCCGGAGGCATTCCGGATGTTGCGGTTGTTCCTCCTGATAAGCTGGAAAAAGCAATCGATTCCGGTACAAAGGTTGTTGGCGTGAACGTTCACGATCCCTATGGCCTGAGCCCGGTAAGCACCAAGCTTACCATGATTTTTGGTGGAGGAAATAGCTGGACCGAGGACTTTTTCCTTGAACTTGGGGAAAAAATCAGCAGGCTGAGGGAAAAATATCATTTCAAGGTGCTTATAGGCGGGCCCGGGGCGTGGCAGGCCGCCATGAACATGCCGCCATGGGCCGATACCGTGTTTGATGGTGAAGCAGAACTGGATCTTCCCGACATTGTGCGGAAGATGGAAAACAATGAAGAGGTCCCGAAAAGCATAATTGGGAGAATGGCCAGAATAGAAGAAATACCGACCATATTAAAGCCGTCCCGTTTCGGGGAAGTGCAGATCACCCGGGGTTGCCCCAGGGGATGCCAGTTCTGTTCAATAACTCCGGAAACTTTCCGTTCCATTCCCCTTGAGGATATAAAGAAGGAGGTCGAGCTGAACCTGAGAAATGGAATACATGGCGCAGAGTTGCTGACCGATGATCTCATGCTCTATGGATCGAAAAAGCTTCAGGTGAATCACGAAGCAATTGTGAACCTGTTCACGGAGGTAAGAAAACTTGGTGTCACGCATATATATTTCCCCCATATGTCCGCCCCCGGCGTCAGGTCAAGCCCCAGAACCGTGCAGGCCATTTCCGAGATAGCTGAATACGATAAGTATGTGGCAGAAGCCCCTGTTGTGGGAATGGAGAGCGGAAGCGAGAGGATAATATCAAAGTACATGCGTGGAAAGCCATTTCCATGGACTGCGCATGAATGGGGCGATACAATTATCGAGGCAACGAATATACTTGTGGATAACCATATACATCCATGCTATACTATGACAATAGGGTTCCCGGACGAAACGGATGAGGATATAGATGAAAGCATAAAGCTGGTCGAAAAGATGGTGGATCTCGATCTCAAGGCGTGGATATTCCCGCTCCCTGTTATTCCCATGACCGACAGCAGGCTTAAGGGAAACGCCTTCCCGCTGATCGATACAATACCGAAGAAATACTGGGATATACTTTACATTTCATGGAAGCACTCGATCAGGGTTACAAAGGAGCTCTTTCCGTATCTTACCAGCGAGATGGACAACCCCATAATACAGTGGGCAGTGAGAAACATGAACGATCGGGTATTCTCAGGGGTTGAAGGTATATTCAAGGAGCTCGGTGAGACGAAGGGAAAGGTGGCCGAGAAATTTGGCAAGGTTGACTTTGACAGCTTCCCTGGATTCGCAAAGACGGTATATTTCCTTGCGAAACTGGGCTTCGAACGCCATTCAAGAAATTCCAAGGCACTGACCGCAAATAATGCATCTTAGACAAGTTTATTTTCAATCCTGTGATACATTGCCGTGTCAGTGAAGATAGGCCTCATAGGAAAGCCAAATGCAGGGAAGTCCACATTTTTTTCAGCTGCCACCCAGAATGAGGCAGAAATTGGAAACTACCCATTCACGACGGTGAAGCCAAACATTGGCGTTACCTTTTTCAAGACGCGATGCCCGGATCAGGAAATCGGAAAAAAGTGCGAACCCAATGAGGGGAAATGCGAAAATGGTGAAAGATACATCCCGGTGCAGATCATCGATGTTCCAGGGCTCATAGAAGGTGCAAGTGAGGGAAAGGGGATGGGTAACGAATTCCTTGACAATATAAGGGACGTGGATGCGATAATCCTTCTTTTCGATCTTTCGGGAAAGGATGAATACAACCAGTCAAAGCCGTGGGAAGACATCAAAACCGTGAGAAATGAGCTGGTTAAATGGATATCGTCAAGGATCTATTCAGACTGGGATCATTTCGCAAGGCGTGCAGATGCATCTGATGAAAGGTTTTCAAGATCTCTTCTGAGAAAGATATCCGTCTTCGGGATAAGGGAGAAGGATATATCGATCATACTGGAAAAGGAGTTTTTCCCTGCGAAGTTAATGCTCTGGACTGAGGACGATGCAGTAAAGCTTGCCGAAGCAATTTTAAAATATTCCAAGCCGATGGTTATAGTTGGAAACAAGGCAGATATAGCACCGGATGAGTATATGAATAAAGTGATTGAAGAATATCATGATGCGATTTTTGTGTCGGCTGAATATGAGCTTGCCCTGAAAAAGGCCAGGAATGCAGGATTGATATCATCCACGGACCTGGATTTCACAATAAATGGCGGAAATGTAAAACAGAAGGAAGCACTCGAAATGATCAGGGAAAAATTATCCGACAAACGCATAACAAGGATACATTCGCTGATCGAGAAGATTTCAAAAGAATACCTGAGGTATATTGTAGTATATCCGGTTTACGATGAATCAAAGTGGACCGACAAGGCCGGCCATATCCTTCCGGACGCTTTTGTAATGCAGGACGGGTCCACTGCGCTCGATCTTGCTTACCGTGTCCATACTGACATCGGCGATGGATTCATCAGGGCAGTTAACGGAAGGACCATGAACATACTGGGAAAGGACTATATCCTGAAGGACGGAGACATTATACGGATTATTTCAAAGAAATGAAAAAATAGATTATTGTTCTGTTATCAGGCAGCGAATATCCCTTCCTCTGCCACGTACTTCTTTCTTGCCAGATCCATCATGCGCCTTGTGAAGAGTATCGAATAGATGACAACGATTATGCCAAATATGAACGATGCCCACGCCGCAAGCATGATATCCCCGTTGTTTGTTGCAATATCAATTACCTTCATCAGTCCGGTGTGGACGGACAGCGTATGGCTTCCGTAGATATCGGGCCAGTACTCCCCGATCATAAGGCCGCCCCATGCGCTGTTTATTGTCGATGAAATGCCGCTTATCATGTACGGGAAGGTTGACGGCAAAACGATCATCCTCATCTTCTTGAAGAAGCCGAGATTCATGTTTTTCATAACTTCCCAGTACTCGGAGGGGAGGGCCTTGACGCCCATCCAGAAACTGTAGAAGACGTAATAGAACGTGCTTATGAATCCCAGGAAAAGAACATAGAGCTCATTTGTTGCAGGGCCGAATGTCCTGAAAACAAAGGGTATGGTGAGTATATACAGGAATGGAAAGTACACAGGCGCCGGATAAGCGCTGAAGATCTGTATGATGGGGACTCCGGCTTTTTCAGCCCTCTTGTTCACTGCCAGGTAGTACCCGAGAAATATCGAGATCACAAGGGAAACCAGGACTATCGTAAGAACTCTCGCGTAATCATAAAGGAGGTCCCACAGAAGGCCGGGCGTGTAATCCTCAAGTATCTTCCACTGTGCCGGCGTTACCGTTAGAATCGCGCTCACAGAGGCATATAATATGAGAGAAAGAAGCACTATGCCTGCACCTGCCCATATGTACCTGCCATATTTCTCCCCACTTGATTTCTTTTCGTAATCCGGCTCGCGCCTGTTTCCTTCATTCCTGAACCTGTAGTAAACCGCAAGCCTCTTGAAGGGGTTTGTTGCGATCTCTGACAGGACTCTTGTTGTCTGCTTGACATTCAGCCTTCCTCTTCTGATCACCGGCGTATCCGTATCAATGGTATATCTTGATACTGCATATTCACTGAATTTTCGTAAACCTGCTATTATGATCCCTATGATTATCCCGAGTATTATTAATGACAGTTCAACCCCGGCATGGTTGTTCGATGCCACGAATGAATCCAGTACTGTCCCTATACCGAAGGTCTGGTACGAATGGACACCTATGGCAAAAACCTCGCTCACCGTTATGTAAAAAAAGCCGTCCGACACGCTTGGAAAAAGGTTCGCGGCTATTCTTGGCACGGAAAATGGTATGAGGAGATTCTTCATTTTTGAAAGTATGCCCATCCTGTAATTTTCAGTAACTTCCAGCATTTCCTTCGGTACCGTCTTGAAGGCCTGGTACTCGCCCATCCATATATTCCATACGACCGCTGTAAAAACAAGGAAATCCGATGCAAGCTCAACACCGAGAGGCCCGCCTATCCTTGTTATGAATACCACGAGAACTATTGGAAAGAACGAGATCACGGGGACGGATTCAAATACCTCGATAACAGCTATATAAATATTCTCAAAAATTCGGCCCTTTATGGCCGCATAGGCAAGGAACCAACCGGAAACAATAGAAAAGAGTATCAGCCCGAGAACCCTTCCAGCCGTAGCCAGTACAGCCAGTATTATGAGTATGACATCGTTCATGGTTTCTTCACCCTTGGCGGCGTCAGATAGTTGTACAGCATGTCAAGGTATCCGTTAAATTCGTCACTTCTCGGGCTTCTTGGCCTTTGAAGGTTGACGGAAACCTTTCCGACAACCGTAGCCGGTGATCCATTCAGTATGTATATTACGTCCGCAAGCTCCAGAACCTCCGTTAGGTTATGGGATACCATAATGACGGATTTAAGCGGGGTGTCCTCGCTGAAGAGTATATTATATATATCCTGGCGGAGGCCTTCAGCAGTGAGCTCGTCGAGATGTGCAAAGGGCTCATCCATCAGGAAAACAACTGGATCGGCTGCGAGTGCCCTTGCAATGGCAACTCTCTGCCTCATTCCCCCGCTCATCTCCTTCGGATACAGGTCCTCGAAACCCTGGAGCCCCACATCTTCAAGGGCACTCCTTGCCACCTTTTCCTGCTCATCGTCAGACATCCGCTTGTTCTTCAGCGAGAGTTTTACATTTTCCAGCGCAGTCATCCATGGAAAAGTTATTATTGACTGATGGATGAGCATCATCTTTGGAGTGGGCTTCGTTATAATCTTTTCCATAAGGCGTATCTCCCCCCGATCCGGCTTAAGAAACCCGCCCATTATCCTCAGGAGAGTTGATTTGCCGATTCCTGAGGGGCCTATTATGGCGACGAATTTATTTTCATCAGCTTCTATGGATATATTCTCAAAAACTTTGTAACCATTATCATAGGAAAAATCAATACCATCAGCTTCAAGGATAACATTGCTCATGCTCGGCCTGTCCATACGTGCTTTATTCAGCTTTTCGACATCCATTATGATCACCCTTCCATTCATGGTGCCCTGTTTAAACCAATGAAGTACCTTCAAGCACTTTGATTGCCGCCGAGTTATTATTCAAAGGCCTTCCATCAATATCAACAACTATTCAATGTCAGGGACATTTCACAGGGTATCACCATTGATCCCGGATGCCTAAAATGTATATAAAAGTGCCAGAAATCTCTGATAACATGTAACCGCGGCATTTTTTCAATTTTTATGTTGAAAACAGGGTTATTAAACGCAAGATTTGAATTACATATCCATATATCCGTCAGGGATAAAGATGTCCATTACCACTGGAAAACTCATTGTTATAACCGGTCCGATGTTTTCAGGAAAAACTTCACGCCTCATTGAATTTCTTGAGAGGCACACCCTCGCGGGAAGGAAGGCAATACTGTTCAAACCTGACATGGACGGGCGCTATTCTGAAACAGATGTTGTCACACATAAGGGTATAAAGCTTCCGGCAACGCTTTCTCCTGTGGACTACAGGGCAAGGGAATTCATAACTGATCAGGTGTCGGATTATGAAGTAGTTGGCCTTGATGAGGTGCAGTTCTGGAAGAATGAGGCGGGAATCCCGGAGCTGCTTGAAAATCTTGCGCTAGAAAGGAAGATGGTTTATGCATCCGCGCTGAACAGGGATCATTTCGGGAATCCCTTTAACGTAACATCAAGGCTGCTCGGGTATGCGGACGAGATTTTTTCATTAACCGCCGTATGTGCTGTTTGCGGTGGTGATGCAATATTCACCCAGAGAATCATAAACGGAAAGCCTGCATTTGGCGAGATTATAAAGGTAGGAGGGAAGGATCTCTATGAGCCGAGGTGCAGGAATTGCTTTGTCCATCCAAGTGAACAGTCGAGGCTGGAGGTCGAACGATTCCCTGATCGGGAATCCGATCAATAGCACTGCCATTGCGACATGCTTCGAATGCATTATAGATTATAGCCACAGTTTGCAATAATTTATCTGATCCATGTATTTATGAAGATTGATGGAAGAATCAATGCATGGAAGTTACGGGATCGAGACTATCGGTGTGAATCCAATACCACTCAATGAAAGGGTCATGACGCCAGGAAAGATTTTTGTTTTCTGGTCCATGGCAAGCGCATCCGCCCTGACGCCGATCATTGCCTATCTTCTGAGCAACCTTGGCTTTATTTTCTTCATCGTTGTGCTTTCAATTGCATTTTTCATAGGTCTTGTTCCGGCTGGAATATTTTCCGGAATGGGGAGAAAAATCCCTGCTCCCGCGCTGGTGGTATCCAGAAAGACATATGGTTACGCCACCTCAAGTGTATTTTCGATCATATTCACCTTCGTAAATCTCGGCTGGTTTGGACTGAATGATGTAACAGGGGGGTTGATCATCGGATCAGTTACGCATACGGATCCGGATATCTGGTTTTTCTTCATGGCAATTTTCCAGATCGTGATCGTCATATTTGGAGCTAAGTATCTGGAAAAGTTCTACAGGTACACGTCTGTCATTCTTGTTGCAAGCTATTCTATACTCGCCTATTTTCTTTTCTCCTCCTATAAACTGCACTTCAACCTGGTGTTGTTCCCCGAATCTTCATTTTCATGGGGATCGTCGATAGGACTCGTACTGGCCTTTTCGATAATGGCGTGGGCATACAAAGTTTCAACCATAACACGATTTGCAAAATCAAGCCATGATGGCGAAAAAATTGCCAGCAAAATTAAGTATTTTATTGCATCTCCAGCCGGTATTATGCTTCCCGTCTTCCTTATGGGATCACTGGGATTCTTCTCGCTTGCTGAAACGGGAAACTGGAATATAGCAGCGGTCCATTTCAATCAGCTTGGCACGCTGGCCGGAGCAATATCGATTGCCGCTTCAGTAGGCGCCGCGCTTGCTATAATACATACCAATTCCATGAACCTTTATCCAGCCACTGCAGATCTTTTATCTGCGATCCAGGCACTTTTCGGAAAATCAGGATCAAGGCTTGCCCAGCCGATCTCAACCGTCATTCTTGGTCTTTCAGGCGCATTTCTTGCGTATTTCGGTATTCTGAATGCTGCAGGGAGTTTTCTGAATATTTCTGGTTCGATTATATTCCCATTTACCTTTGTTGTGATCATTGACTGGTTTTTCAGCAGAAGATACGATCAACCCTTAAAAAGCTTCTATGAGGTCCCGGGAACCGTAAGGGGGAACATTTCATTTTCTGCCCTTGTAGCAACCGCCACTGGCATATTCCTGAACGTATATCCATTGCCCTGGCTGAACTGGCTATTCCTTTATATGCCGCAGATCCTGTTTGGAAGCATAATCTCTACGATGATTTTTTATGGCCTTTTGAGAATCTATGTTTCTAAACCGGATCCAATTAGTAAAGAAGAAGTGGTACATTGATGATCTTTTAAGTTATTTAAAGCTTAATCTCACAAGATTTTTATAGCCTTATAAGATGTAACTAATGATATAAAATGGCATTAGAAGAATTTTTAGCTCCTGGAGAGAACGTCAGATATAAGAGTTCTTCAGAGATTGAATACCAGGGATCAGAATACTATTTCATAATTACAGATCGCCGCATAATATGGTACAACCAGATCGGTCGCCTTTTTAAAAAGAATAATTTTGTTTCCACCCCTATTGAGGAGGTAAAAGAGATATCTTACAGCGAAACCGGGATGATAAAAAAGAAAGGTACAATAAAAATACAGCTTGTAAATAAATATATTGAGTTCACTGGAGGTCTGCAATCCATCCGCGCCATATATAATGAGATGCAGGCTTATATGTCATCACCGGCAACAAAAACCACTCCTGCAAAGCCATGAACTGAACCAGGTAGAAATCAGGATTATTGCCGTGCCGATAAAACAAAGCGATCGGGATATTTACAAATTTATTGTGGAAATCAGGTCAAAAGCGATAAAAGTTTAAAACAAAGTATTAATTACCTGTTATATATTGAATGAATCACTATAATCCGATCTGAAAAAGGATATGTTCATGATCGTATTAAAGGACATATGATGGAGGTTAGACAAATAAATGTCATTGATAGTTGAAGATATTCTGCATTTTTACAACGGCGATCTGAAGGATGAAAGGATCTCAAAAATATATATAACCGTTTCAAAAAAGCTTCTAGGGCAGGCTTATGAAGCAAAGAACGGTTCATTGGTAAGCGGAAAGCTTCTTGACATAAGTGTATCCATGGAGAGGGAAAAGATAACTGAAAGTGCAGTGCCGGGGCGCGACAGGCTTGTTGGCCTGAAATTTGACGCGTACTTTGTGCCGTCAAGTGGAAGTGATAAGGATTTTCTTTTTCTATCGGGTAAAATATCCAAAATATTAACGGAATACGCTATTTTTCCTGATGAATACCAGATAAAGGTTGAATTTTTTGTTCTTTCGTTCAAGCTGAAGAAAATAAAGCTTTATACAAAGGGAACTGTGATTGATTCTTCAATTCCAAGCAACGATTCTGAAGATAATGGGGGCGAATCCTGAACGCAGAACGATGAAAATCTCGAAAAGGCTACAAAGCTGCTTGAGGCCGGGATAAAGGAAGAGGCAGCAGGCCATAGGGACAATGCCAAGGAGTATTACCTGGCCTCATACAGGTTGATGCTGGAAGTGGCCAAAAAATCGTCATCATCTGATAAGAATAAAAGGCTCCAGCAATGCCAGTCTATTCTTAATGCTTATAAGAGGCTCAACGGTGAAATGGTCCAGGTACAGGCGAACAGGGAGGAAGAAGGGGAGATCCAGGACGGCGCAAAGCTTCTGGAAGAGATAGGGCTGGAAAGACCGGAGATCCCTAAAATAACATTTGATGACGTAGCCGGATTGGAAAATGTAAAAAACGAAATTATGGCAAAGATCATATATCCGATGAGGTATAAAGAGCTCTCACAGGAGTACAATGTCCAGTTTGGAGGAGGCATGCTTCTTTACGGTCCTCCTGGAACAGGAAAGACATTCATTGTGAAGGCCATAGCGAACGAGGTAAAGGCCAGGTTTATCAGCGTCAATCCGTCAGCGCTTTATAGCCAGTGGTTCGGGCTTTTCGAAAAAAATATCACAAAACTCTTCAGAGCTGCCTATCTTTTATCGCCTTCAATTATATTCTTTGATGAAATAGATACGCTGGTGCCCAGGCGTGACGTTTCAAATTCAGATGTTGTCAAGCGCGGCGTATCGCAGCTCCTTAACGAAGTCGGGGGAATAGGGGCTCAGAGAAACAGGAATATATTTATCATCGCGGCCACGAACAACCCCTGGGAAGTTGATGAGGCCATGCTCAGGCCAGGACGTTTTGACGTTAAAATTTATGTGCCTCCACCGGACTATGAAGCAAGGAAAAAGATATTCTCACTTAACATGGCAAAGATAAAACTGGTGGGAAGGGTGGATTTCGATATACTTGCGAGCGAAACCGAAGGATACAGCGGCGCTGACATAGAATTCATATGCAAAAAAGCCGGGCAGAACGTATTTATGGAAGCAATAAAGACGGGAAAGAACAGGCCGGTTGAGACCAATGATATCCTTTCAGTCGTTGATAGTGTTAAGCCGTCAATAGACAGGGAGTCTGTGATGAAATATGAAAGGTTTAATTCACAGGCAATTTCGTGAAGAAGCATTCAGCAATAGCCAAAATCAAGGTGGGGGCATATTCCAGAACATCGAAAAGAAATTTCTGGCTGATGCGGCGTTACGATCCAGATGGGTTACCTGCCGGGAATAATTAACCTGAAAATTCCCCGGATCTGTACGAAATTGGATTTCAATTTATGACATAAAAGTTTATTAATAATATTGCATTAATATCAAATTGAAGAGATTTCGAATATTATTTCAGATCGATTCAAAAAAATAGGGGGGTAATACATGGCATTGTTTAAGATTGGGAAGAGTGAAGAAGAAAAATTACTGGAAAGACGATCAAGAATAAATAAATGGAAGTCAGATATTGACCGTGCTATCAGGCAATATCAGAAAAACAGGGAAACCAGTTTACAGAACGCAAAGGTGGCGCTTCAGGATGGAAATGTTGATAAAGCGCGCGTTTTCGCTTCCAATATAATATCCCTCGAAAGCGCGATTAAAGGGCTCAAAGATTATAAAATGTTTCTTGAAAACATTGACCTGAACCTGCAGTTTGCAAAGACGACCAAAGATGTATGGGCATCACTTAAGGAAGGATCTGAAGATCTCCTGAAAAGCCAGCTAAGCGAAAAGCAGGTTATCCAGATGCAGCAGAACGTGGAAAAAATTATATCATCATCGGATCAGATACAGGAAAGGCTCAGCGGCCAACTTGAACAGATAACTACTGCCGTGAACCAGAAAGGAGAATATAATCCGGAGAGCGTTGACAAGATTCTAGGTGAACTGAAAGCACCGGCCAAATCTGAGGCTGCAACAGCGGAGTCCAAGCAGAAACAGAACGCAACACCTGCACCCGGGGACAAGGATCTTGAGGAACTTCTCAAGTCAATAAGTTCTGGCAACCAGAATGAGGAATCCGGCGAAAAACAGTAATTTAAGAATCTTCATTTATCACATTTAAGCTTCCTTAAAACAGCGAGGGATGGACAGGAGATTGGAACAAGGCATGAATCGTCCTGCGTTCGAAATATAAAATATTTCTAAGCTCATTTAACATTATAAAAATTGGCTTCCGATAAAATCCCACTGACGGTTCTTCTAAATATTCTTAATCAATCAGGAATGCTATTCTCAAAAAATTTTAGTTAAAATATTAGGCGGAAAGAAAAAAATACATATGGTATCGATCTAAAAAATTAACGAATTTAACCACATCCCGACATAATTTAAAATATTTTTATTATCTGTTTATCCTTTCCAGATTCCCACGCCAAGGCCAATTATAAAGAGCACTATGGTAAGGGATAACGACCCGTTGAGACCCAGCGAAATGTCACTTGTGATTTGAGCGCCATATTCTTTTATGTATGGAAGCAGTTTTGATGACATATCAGTGATCGAAAGATGCGGGACAAAAGAAAGGCCGATGTATGAAGAAATAATAAGCGCTATTATTATCAGGATAAACGATGTAACACCCTTTTTTATGGCAAGTCCAAAGAGTAATCCATCAATGAGGGCAACTATAAGAAATATTATTCCATCTATCTGAAACATAATTTTATAACCAAAACTTGTATATAAAGTTTTTTATGAATATTTTAGTCAGTAATCCTGATATGGCTGAGGCACTTAAACTCAAGAATGTCAGCCATGTTCGCGTTCAACTCCCGGATTTTAATATAACTGGAGTTTTGCCTTAATTTTATTTCATTTTTTATAAATAATTAGTAAATCCAAAAACTTATGAATCCGTCAGCCATTTGTATGATATATGGATATCCCTGTGTTTTCCTCTCCGGAAATTATCAGCGAAATAACAGGAAAGTTCAGATCATTTCGTTTTTATCAGGCAGTTCAGGCACTTTAAAGAAATACGGTAATCGTTTCATAAATGCACTTAAACGATCAATTAAGAATCCATACAGGTCCACGAGGAATATTCCGGAATCTGTCGGAAATATCCATAATGACAATGAAATATAAGTAACGCAAAACTCTAGTTATTATTTATTCATACTGGACCTGCGCATAGACAATTCGGTTTAACGTAAAAATGATCAACCGATTCATCAAATTAAGTAATAATCAATAAACTTCTGAATATTCTATCAGAAAGGAATATATGAAAGGCATAAGATCTGTGGAACTTTACAAATATAACATTATGGATTGAATGCATGATCGCAACAAGTGTCCAAAAACAAAGGGAACAGATAATTATTATGCAGGAAATATTAATAACGGCGATACAATAAACGCAAACTTTGTTTAACATTACAATCCGTTGTATTGCTTATATTATAATAATAAATATAAATTAATATTAAAATAGCATAAAAATTGAAATATGCTGAATCAATCCTCCATCTTCAGTGATGATCATGCCTATCAGTCTCATAAATAATTTATGGGTGCTATTGGCCGGCCTTCTTGTATTTTCAATGACAATATCGGTCGGCCTTTTGGAAATTGGAGAACTTAACCGTAGAATGGACAGAAGCCTTTACAAAACAGTTATAATAACTGTCTTTTCCCTTTTTTTCATGGGGCTCATCGGCTTTAATATCGCTTTTGCTCCTACCATTGGCGGGATAATCGGAAACCCGACCTATAGCAATGTTTTTCTCGGCCTGTTTTCATCGAATCTCGCCGGTGAATTTACCGGTGTTTTCTGGCTCACCGGAACTAAATTTTTTGATACAGGCCTTGCAACGGGAACCTATTTCCTCTTTGAAACTGCCTGTGCTTCCGTTACCCTTGCTCTTGTCGGTGTCGTTGTCCTTCGCAAAATGAAGATGTCTGCATTTGCATTATTTTCAGTTATATACTTCATTTTTATCTGGACAATGCCGGCGGCATGGATATGGAACCCGACTGGCTGGCTCTATAAGCTCGGTGTCCGTGATTTTGCCGGTGGACTTATCGTCCATGGGGCAGCAGGATTCGCAGCAATAGCTTTACTGGCCCGCATATGGCAGGAAGAAAAGAAAAAAGGAATGAAAGAATCGAAGAAAGAGGGCCTGAACATAAATTCAGGATGGCTTGCTCTTTCGATAGTCCTTCTCTGGATGGGATGGTTCGGTTTCAACCCCGGAAGCGAGCTGGCATTTACTCCGGAAACGATAATAGCGGTTATAACCACGTTTCTTGCGGCTGCATCTGCGTCCGGATCCACACTGGCCACAGAATTCCTTGTTTCCAGGCGTGATCCCGGCCTTATTTACGCAGTAAACGGCATCCTTATGGGCCTTATAGTCATAACGCCTCTTGCCGGTTATGTAAGCCCTGGCAGTGCAGTGATAGTTGGCCTTGTTAGCGGTCCTATATTTGTCTATGCCGAAAAGATATTTTCAAGGGCAAAATGGTACAGCGATCCCGTTGGAATTCTGCCCGGCCATATCGTTGGCGGTTTATTCGGTCTTCTAATGATCGCATTCTTTACGCAGACTCCATTTGCAGCAGCTTCAGGTGCATCAAATCTCCCGAATGGCATTTTCTTCGGCGGCGGTTTTCTTGCGCTTCACCAGCTTGGCCTTGAGGCTTTTGCAATCGTTGCTGTTGGTGCGTTCGTATTCAGTGTTTCATATGCGTCGATATATGCTATAAGCAAGCTGCTTCACGGTATACTTCAGGAGGATGAATATTCAGCTTTACATGAGAAGGAAACGGTATACAATCCCGTGCCTGCTGCGTTTAAAAAATAAAATATAATTTTCTTATTCTAATTTTTATACCTTTTCAATCCTTATCCCTATTTTTTCGCCGTCTATATCCCATTCCCTGTATTCGCCGTCCTTTGAAAATTCTATTCTTTCACTAAGCGTTTCATTTTTTATGTAATCTGAATACGCATTTATTGCATCAGAGAAGCTGCCGGGATCGTTTATAAATGTCACGATTTTATCGGTGTATTCAAGATTGCTGTCCTTTCTCATCACCTGGATCCTCCTGACTATCTCACGTGCCATGCCTTCAAGCAGTTCGTTTCTGTCGATGTTCTTGTTTATGAATACCTCTATTCCGGAGGATTCGTCCTTGCCGTAGCCATAAACGGGATCAGGTACGACCGTGACATCAAGCATATCCTTTGCCAGATCGAATCCGTTGATATGGACAGTTCCTTTTTCTTCCAGCTGCATGTATATGTATTCCGGATCTGAGGTTTCAACTGCATTCTTCACATCGTTGATCCTGTTCCTGAATACAGGAGCTGCCGTCGAAAATATCAGTGATACCTTGTGTTTCAGGGGGCGCTGTCCAGCATTTATGAATGAAAGTTTCTTTGCATTGATCTCTCCTGAAATAATACTTATTATATCATTATCCATTGTCACGCCGGAAACTTTTATCTCTGAAACTGGCTGCCTTCCCTTTATTGAATTTTCTTGCCTGACCCTTCTGATTACCTCTATTAACGTGTATGCTGCTTTCATCTTATCCTGGAGTTCGATATCTATCCTTGACTGATCCGGCACAGGATAATCGTCAAGGTGGACGCTCTCCTTCGGGCCGCCGAGGCTCATGTAGATATAGTCTGAAAAGAATGGTACGATCGGTGATATGCTTCTGGAAAGGTTAAGGAGCGTATAATAAAGGGTGGAATAGGCCTTCATTTTTGCTTCATCATTGTTCTCTTCCCAGAATCTGCGCCTTGAAAGCCTGAGGTAAAAGTTCGATAGTTCATCCACAAAATCCAGTGTTAATTTAACCGTATCCTGCAGATCAAGATTTTCGAACGCCTTTTTCATCTCCATTACGTACGAGTTCAGCCTGGAAATCATCCAGCGATCCATTATGTTATCTATTCCTTCGATTCCACGGAACTCGAAATTGTCTATATTTGCATTATATGAGAAGAAAGCATACGTATTCAGTATCGTTGAAAGTATCTTCCTGGACAGATCATCAATCACCTTGCGATCCAGGTTCTTCGATTTCCATGGCGCTCCGAACAGGAAGAAGAGCCTTAAAGAATCTGGAGGGACATCCCTCAGGAAATCAAGGGCGTATACGGAGTTCCCCTTGCTTTTGCTCATCTTCCTGCCCTCGGCATCAAGTATGAAGCTGATTGACAGAACGCTTTCATAAGCATTTTTCGAAAATATCAGGGAAGAAATTACGTGAAGCGTATAGAACCAGCCCCTTGTCTGGTCGATAGCTTCCGTTATGAAGGAAACCGGTAAATCGTTTTCAGGATCGAATTTATTTTCGAATGGATAGTGCATGGCTGCATACGTGGCACTTCCAGAATCGAACCATGTATCTATTACATACGGTTCCCTCCGCATTTCCTCGCCACATTCAGGGCATTTGAATGTCACGTTGTCAATGAATGGCCTGTGAAGATCCTCTGGCACTTCAGCTCCCATCCTTCTAAGTTCGTCCCTGCTTCCTATAAATTTAACGTGGTTGTTATTGCATCTCCATACGGGAAGCGGCGTACCCCAGAAACGATCACGGCTCAGATTCCAGTCCTTTGCCTCTATTAGAAAGTTGCCGAATCTTCCGTACTTAAGGTATTCCGGCTTCCAGTTTATCTTCTCGTTATTCATGAGGAGCTTGTCCCTGATGCCAGACACCTTTATGAACCATGCATCAAGGGGGTAGTAGAGCAACGGTGTATCGCACCTGTAACAGAAAGGGTAACTGTGAAGGTATTTTTCACTCTTGAAAAGCATGCCGTTTGTTTTAAGGTACTTTATTATATCATCGTTTGCATCCCTGACAAATTTTCCGTGCCATGGCAGTGATGTATCGGTGAATATGCCGTTTTTGTCAACCGGATTGAGGATCTCAACATTTTCCCTCTTTCCAATAAGGAAGTCATCGGCACCAAAAGCCGGGGCCGCGTGCACTATACCCGTACCCTCTTCCGTGCTCACAAAATCCCCGGTTACGATGCGAAGAGTCCCTTCCGGGGCCTTCAGGAAGGGCATCAGCTGTTCATATCTTTTTCCTGCAAGATCTTTGCCGGTGAATTTGCCGACAACTCTGCCGTTTTTGATCAGTTCGCCCGCCCTGGATGAGGCAAGGTAATAGTACGAATTCTCGTATTCCACAAGGGAGTACTCTATTTCAGGATTTACGACGAGGAATTCATTTGAAGGCAGTGTCCACGGCGTAGTTGTCCATGCAAGGAAGTAGTAGTTTTCCTTGCCGGCTTCCCTGAATTTAACATAGACGGAGGGATCCTTTATGTCCTTGTAGCCCTGGGCGAGCTCATGTGAGCTCAGGCTTGTTTCACACCTCGGGCAGTAAGGAACGATGGTATAATCCTTGTAGAGAAGCCCTTCCTCGTACAGCATCTTCAGGACGTACCACTCGCTCTCCATGTAGTCGTTTCTCAGGGTAACGTAATCATCATCATGGTTGACGGAAAACCCGATTATATCATCGACCTGTTTCCATTCGTCTATGTACCGGAAAACACTCTCCCTGCAGTAT
>JAVRLS010000003.1:0-43188 GCA_031961205.1 Thermoplasmataceae archaeon
TTTGAATTTGGCAGATGGACCGCTATTTTTGATACAGCTATAAATTATATACCTGCCCGGGTATCATCATTTTTTATTATATTTGCGTCGGATGTGCTTAACTACAGGGTTAAAAAAATAAGAATCCGGGATTATGTCCACAGGCCGGACAGCGTGAATGCAGGATGGCCGATTACAGCTATTGCATCAGCTTTAAATGTCAGGCTGGAAAAGAAAGGGTATTACATAATAAACGATGATGGCTTTTTGCCTTCTGTCAATGATATCGATAGGGCGATGAGAGTTTTCTATCTTTCGGCTTATTCCTACTTAATAATATTCGTACTGCCACTTCTCGTGCTGGCTCTTATATTTGCATGATAAAAATAATCATGAAAGTACATCATCGATTCTATCAATCTCTATAGGAGTTGTATCCCTTCCAACGAGTATTCCTTTGGAGTTTGCCACAATGCAGGCTCCAACGTATATGCTTCCAAAATTGGCGGTTCCTGATTTTACAGGTACCTTGAAAAGATTTGAAAGGAATTCAATTTCATCCTCATCAGTCTCGGGGTTTACAAGCATGCCCTTGTTTGTAAGTATGCCTCCCGATCCAACCGTAAGTATGTTGCCTATTGAAGCTTTTATTGTTTCCACACCAAGTGCATCGCTTACTTCCTGCCTTACCTTGCTGCTGAAACCCTTGTGTATTATCGCAGCGTGATCGTTTGCTATTATGTCGTTGCCGATCGCATTTATTTTGTCCTTAAGATAAAGTACATTGCGGCTGTCGAGCCCCTTTATATCACTTTCATTTGCTGCGTATGGCACTATTATACCATTCGAATTCATTGCGATCATGGTTCCAATAAGGGAAGAACCATCAATCATTATCCTGTGGACATCTGCACCCAGTATTTCAGAAAATTCAGAGGCTGTTTTATCATCTGCCATTTTCGTCATAAATGCGATATC
Organism: Thermoplasmataceae archaeon; assembly: GCA_031961205.1. GTDB lineage: Archaea > Thermoplasmatota > Thermoplasmata > Thermoplasmatales > Thermoplasmataceae > JAVRLS01. Next base: position 958 of record JAVRLS010000003.1, read on the forward strand.
GTCCCATGCCTTGGCATATATACCAATAAAACTGCTTCTGAGCACAACGGCCTTTTTAATCACAAAATATCACCGGATTATATATCACATTTTTTATGAAAATATTATTTATCTACGGTACAATTATTTCCGTAGTGCCTTCCTCAAGCATTATAACTTTTACAGAAATTTTTGATGGCGGCTTGGTCCTTCCCCTTTTCCATATAATTTCACTAACTTTGGGATCCATCCATATACGGTCTTCATTCACCTTAAGATGATGTGAAACAAACTCTTTGATATACGATATCGCGCTATCGGCGCTTCTTGCTTTGGAAGATCCTTTAACTGCCCTTAGGGGTACATTAAAGATAACTTCCCGGGTTACATCTTCATCTGCCATTTATATTCACCTTACAGCTTTAAATTGCTGCGTCTCCAGTTTCTCCTGAGGGAATTCTGAGTTACACGTCTGGCCGTCCTTAGCATTACCCATCCGGGAACCCTTCTGTTCTGTTTAACGGCTTTCATAAGCCTTATCTTTCTTCCCAATTCCTTGTTTCTGCTCATTTATTTCTCCTCTCTATTCTAGTTTCTCTCTGGTTTTCTGTAAATTTACCGAGTATATCTATTATATCCTTCTCGGTTATCACTTTATTTATTCTACCCATTGAAGCCAGTTGAATCAGCTGGTTCTCAACATTTTCAGCCAGATCGGGACGAACTAGCCTCACATTGTTTAATCTGTCCCTGGCAGATGGATCCAGTATTTGCCTTAGTATTTGCTGTCTTCTAGCTCTTTCAATTTCCTGCTGTTGCTGTTGCTGTTCATCAGTCATCTGCTTCTGCATTGCTTCTCTTTGCATTTCCTCTAATTTCCTTCTCCTTATATTTTCTAATTCATCATCGTTGTCCATTTCTACCACTTTATATGAATTTTTCATATAAAGGATTCTTTTCTGCCAGATTCTTTATTATCTCCTTCGATGCCTTATCGATCAGAGATCGGCCAGCGGATGTAAGGATTCTGCCCTTTGGAGACTTTTCTGTATATCCTGCAGTTTCTAGCTCGTGGAATATATACCTTATAATGGATCTGCTGCCTTTTTCAGCGTGGTACCGTTTGGAACCGTTGTCCTCCTTACCGCCGTATTCACTGCTTAACTGAGATATCCCAATTGGACCCTTTATATATATCTTTCTTAGCATGGATGCAGCCCTTATGTATACCCAGTCCTCCTGCAATGGAGGTTTTTCATGTGTTATGCCTGTTTTAACATAAATAGCCCATTCAGGCTGCTTTATTTTCTTCTCCTTATTCAATTCATTTGCAACGTAGCTTATAAGTAAATCCCCTGGAACATATTTTCCATTAGCCATTTGATCACGAACTGAAAGGTTTATTTAAAAACTGTTAATAACTCTTTCGGGCTAATTTATCGACTGTGTTTGCAAAAAAAAGAAATAAACCAGGTTTTAGCATTATAGGATTGTTTACAGTTAAAATTATGTAAAAGCTAGTTTTTGGCATTTTTACTACTCATATATCTATTTTCGCCAGAGGATTCTTCAAGACTCTTTCTTTTTGGTTCCGGAAGCAATAGTAATGTTAACAGGGCACCGAGTGCCGAAAACCCGGCCAGAACAAGAAACAGCCTGTTTTCTCCAAGAACAGCGATTATGAACACATTCGCGAATGTTCCAATGAATGCCCCGGTTTTTCCGCCTCCTGCGGACAGGCCAGTACCGAACCCCCTGGCTGTGACCGGAAATACCTCGGGCGGATAGATAAATGTAGTGACATTAGGGCCAAATTCTATAAAGAAATAGCTCAATCCATACACGACTAGAAATTCTGAAACATATTTGACACTGGTAAGCTGGGTGAATATACCGAGAGTTGCAAAAGCTATGGCCATTGCCAAAAAGCCTGTCATCTGTATCGGTTTCCTGCCTATGCGATCAATGGTAAAAGTTGCAATCCAGTATCCTGGAAATGCTGCAATTCCAAATATCAGAGCCGAATATTCAGTCGTCCTTATTATGTGTTCAAGTGCCGGTAAACTGGCAGGTATTATACTTTTAAGCATAAAGCTCGACATTATGGAATTGCCATACAGCGCCCAGTCCATAAGGAACCATGTACCGGCCGTACCGATGAGAGTCAGGAAAAATCTCCTGTCCGTGAAAAGTGAAGACCATTTTGCAGTGACTTTTCTCCTGTCTTCGTTGCCCGATGATTCAAGGCTAATTCCCGTATATTTTTCCAGTTGATCTTTTGCCTTTGAATAATTTCCCTTCACCCTGATTTGAAATCTTGGAGTCTCGGGCATCTGCCGTCTAAAATATATAGCTCCAAGCGCAGGCACTGCCCCTATTGCCAGCATGAGCCTCCATGCAATAGATATGGGAATGCCGCTGAATATGAACCCCAGAGCGACCAGAGGCCCCGCCACCAGCCCGAATGACTGCATTGAGAATACCGAGCCAACCATGCGGCCCCTGTTTTTTATATTTGCATATTCGGCCATTATAGTTGAGCTGTCGGCGTAATCTCCGCCTATTCCAATGCCGAGGATAAACCTCCAGGCAACCAGGATGTAAACGGCATTGACAGGAACAAGGAAAGCCGAACCTACGGCACCCAGTATGAGCAAAGCAAGTTCTGTCCCGTATATCTTCTTTCTTCCGTATTTATCTATAAGCCTGCCAAAAACAACTGCCCCGATAATAGCCGATAAAAGGGCCGTTGAGCTCAATACGGCTGTTTCAAATATGGTGAGTGAACTCCATCCTGCAATTGGAAGAATACTTATCACTATGCCAATTATGAATAGATCATAGGCATCAGTAAAAAAACCAACCCCCGATGTCAGCATCACTTTCCGGTGAAATTTGCTGGCATTAACATCGTCCAGAGACTGCAGGATACCTTTTTGCTGATCTTCCATTCCGTTTAATGCAATGTATAAAATTAAAGATTTACTATATAGTTTATTGTGGCTATATATTATATTGACAGGACTTCACAGGAAGGGCAATGAAAGGATTAAATTCAAACAAGGCTTATACAACAGGTAGATAAAAATGGAAACAGGTCGCACATACGAAAATATAAAGATAGAGGATGATGAATTCGTAAGGACAATATCGCTGAACAGAAAGAATAAGCTGAACCCCATCAATATAGACACCATCAAGGAGATCAGGGATGCCGTGGTCGGATCCTCAAAAATCATAATAATAAAGGGAAACGAGAAAGCCTTTTCCGCCGGAGCCGATATAAACGATTTTTTGGATATGAGCGACAGGGATGCTTACCATTTCTCTGATCTTGGCCACGTTTATATTAATGAGATATCCAGCTGTGAAAGGCCGGTTATAGCTGCCATTCATGGATACGCTCTTGGAGGGGGATTTGAGCTTGCACTTGCGTGCGATTTTAGAATTTCTGATGAGAACACAAAATATGGGTTTCCTGAGGTGAATCTCGGGATAATGCCAGGGTTTGGAGGCACCCAGAGAATCAGGAAACTGGCAGGAGAATCTTACGGGCTTTATCTTGCAATGACCGGAACCGTTATCGATGAAAATGATGCACTGAAGCACGGGATAGTAAATATGGTAAGCCGTGATTATTTATCAGAAGCAAAGAAACTGGCGCTTTCACTCTCCGAGAAGCCTCCGGTATCTCTAAAATACATAAAAGATGTTATGAAATCAGGATCGGACAATATGTATGATATGGAGAAAGAAAAATTTGCATTAACCTTCAAAACAGAAGATCATAAAGAAGGCATAAAGGCGTTCCAGGAAAAGAGAAAGGCAGTATTCAAGGGAAAATGATATTCTCCATTTTTCATTTTATATTATTAAACCTGAACTTTATTGGTACATTACCGGAAATAATGCCATTATCCTATTTTAACTTGCAGACAGCATGAAAAACTGTTTTTATCACGGTTTAATATTATTTGTTTTATTCTGCATATATCGCAATCATGCTGCCATATTCCGCCATTTAAACGGATCACAAAGAATCGGGCCGTATAGATTTTCAGTGCAAGAATACACGTTTATCAGTGAAATACATCGGTATGCCGTATTCATCGCATTTTTCTATGACATCCATATCCCTTATTGAACCTCCCGGCTGGATAATTGCCGATATCCCATGCTTGCCCGCTATTTCCACGCTATCAGAAAACGGGAAAAAAGCATCCGAGGCCAGCACTGATCCCTCAGATTTTTCTCCTGCCCGATCTATTGCGATCTTCACGGATTCCACCCTTGAAGGCTGTCCCGATCCTATGCCTGTTGTTGTTTTATCGTGTGCCAGCACAATGGCATTGCTTCTTGCATGGGCTACAACTGTCCATGCGAATAATAGATCATCCATCATTTTACCGCTTGCGGCAGTTTTTGTAACCAGCCTGAGTTTTTCAGGTTTCGCATTCATGGGAGACTGAACCAGGTACCCCCCTGAAATTGATTTTACACGCATGTTTTTGTCAGGAATCCATGGAAGTTTAAGGATCCTGAGATTCTTTTTTTTCTTCAATATATCAAGAGCCCCGGCGTCATATTCCGGTGCAAGAAGCACTTCCATGAATAGCGGCTTCATCTCAAGTGCGAGATCTTCCGTAATTTCTGTGTTTATAGAAACAACAGAACCATATGCGGATTCTGAATCTGCATTCCATGCGTTCCTGAAAGCTTCCACAATACTGGGATTGCTGGAAACTCCGCATGGGCTGTTATGCTTAATTATAACGGCAGTATTGCCATCAAATTCCAGGGATGTTTCAAAAGCGGAATTGGCATCAAGTATATTGTTGTATGAAAGCTCTTTTCCGTTCAATTTTTCTGCATTGGCTATTCCATTGGAAGATCCATCAGCATAGATGTAACCTTTCTGGTCGGGGTTCTCACCGTACCTCAATTTTTCTCCGTTTCTGCCTGAAACCAGTAAAAATTCCTTATCATATCCGAAATATTCCGAAAATGCATTGTATATATTTGCATCATATTCTGCCATCCTGGCAAATGCCCTCATCGAAAGAGTCTTCCTGAAATTAATATCGATGCTGTTATTTTTTATTCTTTTTGATGCCTCAGAATACTCTGATGGATCGGTAATCACGAGCACATTCCTGTAATTTTTTGCTGCCGCGCGTGTTAAAGATACACCGCCTATATCTATGTTTTCAATCATTTTATCTTCATTTCCTATGGAAGATTCAAATGGATAAAGATTCGAAATTACTGCATCGAATTTCGGATTAATGCCATCATTTGTATCCCTGTACAGCAGGCCCGCGTAGATGACAGGATGGAGTGTTTTTACCCTGCCGCCCAGGAGATCCTCGAAGCCGGTTATTTCAGATGTATCGATTGGATCGAAACCGTTCTCTTTTAGAAAATTATATGTCCCGTGGGTTGCATATATGCTGTCTATTTTTTCCTTTACATCATTCAGGAATTCTACAAGGCCGCTTTTATTATAGACGCTGATTAAAAACTTCATAGATTGTATTAAATTTCAGATTTAAATCTTTTTGCCATATCATGTTTTAAATGTACCGGGTTATGCTTATCCCGTATAAACATAAACTTTTTAAAACATCTGCACGGGCCCATGCACAGATCGATCGCATAAAATTTTCATAAAAGTATTCACGGTAAAGTTATATATAATTTAACAATATGCGAATTGCCAGTGATACCAGCATTAAAGCAATGAGAACCTTCTTCTGGAAATTGGCGCTGGGGTGAACCGACCTCGCTGGAGTGACACGACTCCCATGACGTGATTGTAATGGTCGAGAAAAGAACCCTCATACTGGCAAGCGTTTTAATCGGAATGCTGATGTCTGCGATTGATACAACTATAGTTATTCTTGCACTGCCAACAATTACTGATGATCTTCACGCTCCATTCATTGATACTATCTGGGTCATACTGATCTACCTGCTTGTTCTTGCAGCTCTGACAACGCAGCTTGGAAGGCTTGGCGATATATTTGGAAGAGGCCGTATCTTTAATATCGGTTTCCTGGTTTTTATTGCTGGATCCGCACTGTCCGGCTTTGCGCCAAACATAGGTTTTCTTATAGGATCCAGGGCGTTTCAGGGCTTTGGGGCTGTCCTGATCCAGGGAAACAGCAGTGCCATAGTTGCAGATTATTTTCCTCCGGAGGAGAGGGGGAGGGCTTTCGGCATAACAAGCATGGGCTGGACTATCGGCGGTGCGCTAGGTATTGTCCTCGGAGGAATAATAACGACATTTATCGGATGGAGATTCATATTCTACATCAATGTTCCGGTCGGCCTTATAGGATTTGTGTTCGCACTCAGATACATAAAAGACAATAAAAAATCCGTAAAGCAGATTGATTATACCGGAACAGGAATACTCATCCTGCTCCTTTCCCTCGTTTCGTATGGGGCTGTGGAGATTGCAGGAAACGGGGTTACCGGGTTTAACATATCCCTTGTTGGAATCGGGATAGCGCTTTTGATACCATTTATTTTTGTAGAAAAACACGTAAGGGATCCTGTTGTAGTTTTAAGGGCGTTCAGGGAAAGGGTCCTTTCTTTTTCTCTTATTGCTGCCACTTTACAGGCCGTTGGATATCTTTCTGTCCTTTTTATCCTGATAATGTATCTGCAGGGAATAAGGGGATTCACACCACTTTATTCATCGCTCATCCTTGTGCCGGGATACATAGTATCAAGCCTGTTCGCCCCGAAGATGGGAAAACTTTCAGACAGGCTGGGCGCACATATAATTGCAAGTACGGGAATTTTCCTTATGGCTGCCGGCATACTTGTCTATCTCTTCCTGTCGGTAAATAGTTCCCTGTATATCGTTATAATCGGATCTATCATAACCGGGTTTGGCGGAGCGATGTTCTGGCCTTCCAATAACAGTGCCGTAATGTCGAGTACCCCGCGGGAACTTTATGGGTCGATATCCGGCCTCCTCAGGACATTATCGAATATCGGAACGCTTTTCAGTTACGTTATAGCAATATCTATAGCTGCCCTGGCTGTTCCCAGATACGTGGCATTTGAGGTTTTTCTCGGAACAAGAAAACTTCAGGGAGGTGTTTCCACAAAATTTCTGGTTGGCATACATGCTGCACTCCTGGCAAGTTTTGTTATACTGATTGCAGCTGGCCTGAGTTCACTTGTAAAGAAGAAAAATCAGCCTGCTTCTGAAGTAATCAATAATACCGGGTATAGCAATGAGCCGGGTGAGGGATCGTGGAAAAAATAAGTCATACACAGTGTGCTGTTCATTATAGCTGTTCAAGGCGGCTTCACCGACATCAAAATTGATCAGAGCATTTATTATATAATTATCGGCAGAAACAGGCCATATTTTTCATATTCGGGAACACTTACTTGTGGATACCCTTTTACCGCATATGATCAGGCATCAACCACTGTTTCCTGTTACGATTTGATCCCGCTGATGATAATATATGAATAATATTTTATCTATTTCGAAATTTATTCTGAAAAATAATCAATGTCAGTATAGGATATTTTTACAAAATCAGATACATTCATTAACTTTCTATCATAATATCAATAATTTATAATTTATTATATTATAATTTGAAATAATTTTGATATATATTAACGAATATCGTCTTTAATAATTAGTTTATGCACAAAAGAAAATATTGATATACATTTATTGAATTATCATAACGAATAACAACAAGAAAATGGTGAGATATAATGACAGAAAACGAATATGTTAGTATAACAACAAAATCCGGTGAAATAAAGAAGATATCAGTTGATGAAGATGGATTCCTCATCAATTCAAACGACTGGTCCGAAGATTTTTCAGAGGCCATCGCTAAGGAGGAGGGCATAGAGAAACTTACAGAGGAACACTGGAAAGTAATACACTTCCTTAGGAATTATTTTATAACATACGGTACCTGCCCGCCAATAAGGATGGTCGTGAAAGATACAGGTTTCCAGCTGAAAAAAATATATGATCTGTTTCCTACTGGCCCTGCAAAGGGAGCATGCCGCATGGCCGGAGCACCTAAACCGACGGGGTGCGTATAAATGATTTATGCAACGTGCCCTAAATGCGGTTTCATTATAGATTCATTCAGCGAAACTGACCTGAAAAAAACAATAAGGGCAAACAGGCTCAAGTACCTTACAACCCGCGACCAGATCTGCCCCAACTGTGTGAATACGATATCAAAATGCAAAGTAATGGACCTTAAAGACGGAGAACTTCCAATTTTTTCTGTGGACGTTGACGGAGAAGACCGCACAAAGATTGCAGAATTCGCAAAAAACGATGGATACGCTGAAGTTACGGATTATACTTTAAAAGCTTACAAAGGTGGAAAATGACAGACAGTGAAATAGCGAGAGGAAAGGAAATCCTTGAAAAACTTAAGGATGGACCGTGGCCAAGCCATGTTACGGAGACAGAGAAGACCAGGTATCCGATCATGCTCTACGGCGTTTCATTATCCGAAAAGCGTGATCTGTGGACCACCGGTGGATACGTTTCGGTTCCAGGGGCTCCCACGGGGATACTGATGAGAGTAACCAGCAGAAATGATATAGGAGAAAATGCCAACGTTGTCAGGATATATATACCATCCGGAAACTTTGTTAAAAGTGACTTCATCGATAAACTCTGCGATTATTCTGATAAATACGGAGTCGGAATGATTCATGGTGTCACCACAAGCCACAACATAGAAATTCCTGGAATACCAAAGGAGAAAATAAGAGAATTCATAGAAAAATTCAAAGCCGACGGTTTTGACGTGGGTTCAACCGGAGATGCTTTCAGGAATTCCACAACATGCGTTGGTCCCATAGCGTGTGAATATGCAAACACGGATTCTCCAAAGTGGAGGGACGATTTCTATGACAATTTCTATGATTATGCAAAATATCCAACATTCCCCCACAAGATGAAGTTTAAAGTCAGCGGCTGCCCGCTGGACTGCGCAAGAGCCACGCAGAAAGCTGATATTGGTGTGGTTGCCGCATGGGAAGGGGCTCCTGAAATAGCCGACAACAATTTCTCGGAGGAGGAGATAAATTCACTGAAGGCAATGTGCCCCACCGGAACCCTCGGAAGCGAAAATGGAAAGCTGAAAATAATGAATGATCAGTGCAACCAGTGCATGAAATGCATAAGAAGCGGATCAGGAAGGATAAGATCAGGATCCGAAAAAATTTTCCTGGTTTATGCAGGCGGAAAACTCAGGGGCAAGAGGGGACCCTTCACCGGAAAACTTTTGAAAAAAGTGCATACAGAGGAAGAGGTCTTTGATTTAATAAACAGAATCGTAAGTGCATATGTAGATCACGCAGCAAGGAAGGAAAGGGTGGGTGATATGATATACAGGATCGGATGGAAGCAATTCCTCGGGCTCATAGAAGAGAATTCTGAAAGTTATCAGATAAAGAATCCAAGATCAAATGTGTTCATAAAGGTTACCGAGGATGAAAAAGAAAAAATGATGAACCAGCTTAAAGAAGGTGGTAACTGATGGATGGACCAATGAGACCGTATACAGAATATGTGCCTGAATTTATGAAGGATATGAAGGGGGAACTGGCTTATCACAGCATGGTGGAATCGGGTATAGTTGAACACGTCAGGAAAGATGGCACAAGAATGTATTCCATAAAGGTTTCATCACCTGTAAACGGAAGGTACAGCACTGAAACAATGAGGCAACTTTCCTCAATTGCAAGGAAATACGGGGGCGGATCCTTCAGGTTTACAAATGCCAACAATCTTGAATTTTTCGCAAATAACATTGAAAATGCAAGGGAAATAAAAGGCGAAGTGGAGAAACTGGGCCTTTTTGCCGGAGGCTGGGGAAACCATTTATGGAGTATCTCAAGCTGTGCCGGGTATTTCCACTGTGCCCTTGCTGCAACTGATGCGCCTTCGATTGCAAAAGCCGTTGGAAACGCACTATTTCCATATTTCAATGATAAGGATCTTCCTGCAAAGGTCGGTTTGAGCTTTTCAGGATGCCCCAGCTCCTGTGGCGGTGGTTTTCTCACTGATATAAGCGTTATAGGGATACACACTGAAGTCCCGGTAGTGACGGAAAATGCCAGAAACTGCGATCTGCTTGGAACGACAATGGTATGCCCGGTTGGATGCATACAGATAGAAAACCGCCCTGACAACACGAAGACTATAAAGATAAGAAACGAGCTCTGTATAGGATGCGGTCTCTGTGTGGGGGCCTGCGAGGGCATAATATTTGAGCATCCTGAAAAAACGGATGGGCATGCGATAATAGTAGGAGGAAAAGCTTCGGCATCAGACGGTGGCACAAAACTGGGCAGGGTTGTCATTCCTTATCTTCCCAACGAACCCCCGTACTATCCAACGACGGTGAAATATATCGTAAAAATCATTGAGGCCTGGAAAGATCATGCAAGGAAAGGAGAGAGAATTTCAACCTGGATAAACCGCATTGGATGGTATAATTTCTTCAAAACGACAGATATTCCGTTCTTCCCGCAGAATATCGATGATCTTGACCTGAGAGCAATCGATGAACTGAAAGAGGGTGGATCATGACAGATGACCGTGACAATATAACGTTCTGGCCACATCCGAAGGATATAGACATAGATGAACTGATGAAGATGGAGGGTGTTATCGAAGTCGAGCAGTTTGACCAGAGCGGGCACCTCCTGAAATTCAGGAGCTCAATAATGACGCCTTCACAGGCAAACCTTATGGCAATGATGTGTGGCTCCACCTTCTCATTTATATCTTCACTTTTTGATTTAACCTCAAGAATGATGCCATGCAGCATTCATCCACTGAGGGAACTCAGGTTCACCGGTCTGGACTATTCTATCATGCTTGTATGTGAGGCCTATGCCTGCATAGGGGTAATGTTCAAAAACGATAAAACTGATTATGATTCCCTGCTGCCCCGGATCAAAAAACTCATAGGATGATATTATGGAAATCGTGGGTTTTTTGCTGCTGCTGTATTTTTATATTGCCATAACTGTTTTCCTGGTATTTTCGATCGTGAAACTGGCAAGATGGACCCTCAGCAGGAAGGGGGGGGATGGGACATTCTTTGGCTTCAGGAACCTTTTCGTTTATCCCGGGCAAACAACACGCATGAAGGCATTTAAAAATATGCTTTCAAGGATCCTTCTCTTTTCAAGCATGAAGAGGGATCCGAAGACAAGGGCGCTCTCACTGACATTTCACTGGTCATTATGGATCATCCTTGCAGCACATCTGGACCTTATTCTGGAACCACGCCTAGTGGCCATGGGAATTCCATTCACAACGATAAGGCTCCTGTCAACGGATGTTGGAACAACTCTTGCAGTTGTACTTGTTGTTAGCGGCCTTCTGCTCATCTACAGGAGATTTTCTGACAGATACCTCAATTATCTCAGCAATTACCTGGACTATATACTGATATCGTACATAGTTGTCATAGGGATTTCAGGTCTCACCATGAGGATACTCATACCGGATACATTTGCCTACAATACAGTTTCACCGTTCATATATTCACTCTTCACGATCAAACCTGACCTTGTTCCGGTACAGATAGCATTTGATGTACACTTCTTCCTCGGGTGCACACTTGCGTTGATATTTCCGTTTACAAAGCTGTTCCATCCGTTTTCGTTTTTTACGAATCCGACCATGTACAGCGTTATGAGATGATAAAATGGTAAAACCTGATATCAGGAATATAATTCTTGAAAGCCCCAGTGGGAAGGGCGGAGACTGGCTTGAAAATTCAAAATCTATGGAATGGAGCGATAAATTCACAATGAGAAAGGCCGGAGACGGCCTTCTCAAGAAGATAGGCATAGAGAAAAAGGACAACTCCTATTTTGTAGATGCATTCAAAGAAATTTCAAAAAATAAGGCTTTCATAAATTTTATGGAAAGCTGCACCCACTGCGGCATATGCATAGACAAATGCCAGATGTTTGTCTCGACAGGGGACATAAACAACAGCCCGGTCGGCAGAGCAGAGATTGCAAGAGACCTGTATAAAGGAAGGGGTAAGCTGTCAATAGATAAGGTCGATCTTGAAAAAATATATGCATACTATTATCAGTGCACCGAATGCAGGCGCTGCTCCTATTATTGCCCTGCTGGCATAGACCAGTCTGAAATCACAAGAAGCGTGAGGAACATATTGACCGATATGGGCCTGGTCCCTGATTATGTGGCATCGACCGTGAACGAAGCGATTTCAGTCGGAAACAACATAGGAATCAACGATAAGGCCATGAGATCAATGCTCGATTTCATTTCGGATGAGATGGAAGAGGAAAACGGAAAACGCATTGAAATACCCCTGAACAAGCCCAGGAGCGATATACTGCTGGTGCCTTCATCGGCCGATTTTTCAGTCAATATCGATACACTTAAGGGATACGCCAAGACCATGTTTTCCCTCGGAAAGGATTATACCATATCGTCAAGTGCTTCCGAAGCTGCGAACTTTGGGCTTTTTCTGTCCGAAGACTACATGAGAAAGCTCGGAGATGTTGTCGTGGAAGAGGCCGTTTCCAGGCAGGTTAAAACTGTCGTGTGGGGAGAATGCGGACATGGATGGAGGGCTGCAAACAACTACGTTAGAAACAGGCTGAATGAGAAGGGCATCGGGCTGGTGCATGTACACCAGTTCACGCTGGATGCCTATGAAAAGGGAAAACTGAAGTTTGACAAAAGCAAAAATGACGGAACATACACGTACCACGATCCCTGCAATTACGCGAGGGGCGGCAATCTCATAAACGAACCCAGAAACCTGCTGAAAAACGTAGTTGAGAATTTTGTAGAATCGGAGTACGTTAAGGAAGAGACATTCTGCTGTGGAGCCGGTGGGGGCCTGCTGGCAAATGAAAAAAACTGGAATGAATTCCGGGCATGGGCCGGATGGCCTGCTGTATGGAATGCCTGGAAGACAGGGGCGGATTACATGATCTCGCCATGTGCAATTGACAAAGCGCAATTTCCCTTTGTGATCGATTACCATAAGGTCAAAATGACACACAAGGGGCTGATGGATCTTGTTGGATATGCAATGGAGGTGTGAAAAATGGATGCTGGAATAATAGTTGGATCTAATGAGTATTCCTCACTGATGTACGCAGCCATCGTGGCTGGAATGAGGACATCAATGGGAGACAACGTAATAATGTTCATAACGATGGATGGCGCACTGGCTTTCCTGAAGAATCCTGTAGTTAAAAAGACTACAGACACTTCAAGGAAGATGGATGAGGAAGGGCAGGATTTCAGGAAGTTCCTTAAAGAAGCTAAAGAAAGCGGGCTTCTGAAAATGTATGTTTGCTATTTCGCCGCCGAACTTCATAAACTGCACAAAAAGGACCTCGACGATATGATAGATGATATATGGGGAATAACAAAATTCTCCATAGAAACCGAATCCTCCCAGATAATATCTATATGGTGACTGCAGATGGATTCTAAACCCGGGAAGGTAATTTTCATTGGCACCGGGCCGGGGGACCCCTGCCTGCTGACAATTAAGGCGCTTCATCTCATAGAGGATGCCAGGATAGCAGTTTACGATAGCCTGGTTAGCGATGAGATACTGTCCGTCCTGCCGGTAACTGCTGAAAGAATACCGGTAAGGACGGATGTTCATGAGAGGGGCATGACCCCGGCTGAAATAGGCAATGTGATGGTTTCCAGGGCATCATCAGGGCAGGATGTCTTACGGCTCAAGAGCGGCGATCCGATGATATTTGCCAGAACAGGCGAGGAAATGGAAGTTCTTGAAAAAAACGGGATAGATTATGAAATAGTACCGGGAATAACATCAGCCATAGCGGCGGCAGATCTTTCAAAAACCGTTATAACAGATCGCCGTTTCTCTTCATCTGTAGCCATAGTAACCGGCCACGAAACGGAGAGAAAGTCCGAAAAACGTGTTGACTGGGTCAAAATTGCAGATTCAATGGATACCGTTATCGTTCTCATGGGCATTTCCACGCTCCCATCATATCTAAGCGATCTTATCAGGGGCGGAATGAAGCCGGAAGCCAGGGTTACCCTCGTTTTTGATGTGTCCAGAAAGACGCAGAGAATAATAAGGGGCACAGCTGAAAAAGTAATAAATGAAATGCCGGCTTCATGCGGGGATCTTTGTACCGTGATAATAAATAAAAATTTAGAGGGTGAGTGATACGCTGCTTGAAATTTCAGCGGAAAAAATTAAGATAGCTATTGTGTCGACTGAAAATGATCTTTACAGCATTCTGGGATCAATAGAAATGGGAAATAATACAGATGTCTACATCAAGGAAGAAGGCAGGGAGGGCGGGAATCCTGATGATTCCTCTGGATTCCTGAATTTCAGGGACCTCCATGAACTTGTTCCAATGCTGGAAAAGCAAAGGCCCAATATAATGTTCGTTTCTCCGTATGCCTTCAATAGGGATGATTTAACAGAACTCTTTGATTACGCCGTTTCCAGAAATATAATGATCAGGGTTTCAGATGATCTTGACCACAGCAATTTTTCCCTTCCCGCAGTACTTCACAGGGGTTCGATTGAAGTCGGGGTCTCCACTCACGGGGAAAGCCCGCTTATTGCCTGTGAAATAAGGGACAGGGTGAAGAAGATAGTCACTGAAAGCGATGCGCTGTCGGTCCTGGTACAGGGAAACATACGTACTATGCTAAGAAGGAGCAATTTATCATTTGATGAGAGAAAAAAGGTAATGCAATCCGTTCTCCGGGATTCCGGAATAAGTATCATGATCGCCAGAAACGATATTGAAAAGGCCATAGAAAGCGCCAGATCAATGGTCTCACGGTATATCACCGAAAAGAATTTGTGCGTTGCATGACGTTTCATTATCGCCAGATCGTCTTAAAAATTGATTTTATTTTTATTTGTATATGAATAAAAATGCTAATATATGACGTTCCAATTGGAATCTTATGAAATATATAAGGTATGGAAAAACTGGAGCATTTTCATCCGTGCTCGCATTTGGAGCAATGACGCTTGGAGAAAAAAATCTGTGGAAGCTCGGAGGAGTTACACAGGAATTGTCCGATAAGATGGTCAAAAGAAGCTATGATTCTGGAATAAACCTTTATGATACAGCTGATGTGTATGACAGCGGTTATTCCGAGATAATGCTCGGGAATTCCATTCGCCCTTACAGGGATCAGGTAATGATTGCAACAAAGGTCAGAAGCAGGATGGGCGAAGGCATCAACGAATCCGGCCTTTCCAGGCACCATATGCATATATCATTGGGGAAGAGCCTGGAAAGGCTCAGGACCGACTGGATTGACATACTGCAGTACCATGGATGGGACAACTACGGGAATATTGATGAATTCATGGAAACGATGCAGTCATTCGTGGACCAGGGGAAGGTCCTTTATCCGGCTATTTCAAATTTTTCAGCCTGGCAGATTGCAACTGTGCAGGCAAAGGCAGAGGAGAGGGGATACGCCAGATACGAAAGTGCACAGATGAATTACAGCCTCCTGAACAGGGACGTTGAATATGAAGTTTTACCTTTTATCAGGTATTCCAGCATGTCCCTCCTTTCATGGAGTCCGCTTCATGGAGGGTTACTGACGGGAAAATACGAAAAGGGTGGAAAACCTTCGTCCGGAACAAGAATGGGAGACAGGGGCTTCTTTTTCCCGTATTTTGACGAGAATACAGGATGGACTGTTATCGATGAGGTGAAGAAAATAGCCGGAGAACAGGGGTGCAGGCCCTCACAGGTGGCGCTTTCATGGCTTACGGGAAAGGGGACAATAGCAATAATAGGTGCAAAGACCATGGAACAGCTGGAAGAAAACCTTGGATCAATTGACGTAAACCTGAAAAAGGAACAGGCTGAAAGACTGGATAAGATTTCACAGACACGGGAAATGTATCCAAACTGGATGATAGAGAGGCAGAACCAGGACAGAAAGTTTGAAACGGTTTCCTGGTGAACCAGCAATGTTTAAATCTGCATCTCCATTCTTTTTTCCATGAACGAGGAAGAAACCAGGACGAAATCTGGAAAAATTGAGAAACGCATCTTTATAGATTCCGGATCATTTGTCATTTATGGATATGAAGGTCCTGACGGTGCAATCGAAAAGAAATACCGCCTGGTCCTGAAGGGAATGAATGAAAAAAAATCATTCTTCATAATACCGACGGGTGAGAAGAGGAATCTTGCACTGAATGCGGAATACGAAGAAGACGTTTATCTGCTTAAGGATGGAAAAGCGGTAAAAGTTTCTGAAATACTGGATAAAAAATAAAAATAGAGATTTGAAATTCACATTTTCTGTGGCGCTTCAATTTCTTCCAGGAATTTTTCCAGCACTTCCGGGCCGGTGGATCTCATATCAACGACAAGGCCGAAGAGGCGATCCTTTACTTCCTTGGGAAGGAGTTCTACCGTGCAGGTCGTTGATGTGTCACATTTCGCGCACGGATAGAGCTGAAGCAGTTTATCCTTCAGAGTGCTGGTGCAGCCGATGTCTACAACCTTCATCCCAGCGAATTTATCTTTGGCAAGCGTTTCCATTTTGGCCTTTCTCAGGAGTTCCATCCTGTCCTCATCCACCCACATTTCAATTTTCAGTTCCTTTCCATTATTATCTGTCATGCTTTCACCTTCATATCCATAAAATCATAAATTCTGGATCTTCCATTCATGTACTGTTCGGTCACGAATGGAGAACCGAATCCATATTTCTTAGCGCTATTCATTACGGCATCGTACACTTCAGGCCTCATGATGCGTTTCGTTGGCCTGACACCGTCAAGCAATATGCTCCTTATGAGGCTCCCGCTAAAGCTTTCCGATTGTGATTCATGTCCGCAGAATGCTGCATTTGTGATCTCTCCGCACACGGGACAGAACCAGTTTTCAAGAACAAAGACCGGCTTGATCGGGAGTTTGTCCTTCACCTGTTGAAGAAGATGGTGCGCATCATACGGTTTGTAGAAGTCACCGACTCCTGCATGATCCCTTCCAAACATATGGTGCGTGCATCCCAGGTTTGCCCTCATTATGGCGTGGTGTATTGCTTCTCTCGGGCCTGCATAACGCATATCCCATAAAATAAACGATACTGCATGCACATCTTTCCTGAAATAACCGGCTTCTGACAGCGATGCCTGCCCAAGGAGTATTGCCTCGTCTATGTAATCGCCCAACCGCTTTTCCCCGACAACAGCACTGACAAGGACGCCGGTCTGTACGGGATCTACTCCAAGATCCTCATTTGCAGAGAACCATGCATATTTCATGAGCCATTCATGGCCGGTATGAGGCACATTCCTGGTCTGGTGGGCCACTATGTGCTTCCAGCCCTTTGACTTGAAGAGATCGGCGTGTTCCCTTGGCGTTTTCCAGAATCTGTCGAACGGTTCCTTGAAAACCGGCCTGCTTACAAGTGTAACCTTTCCAGAAATGCATTTTTCAGGTTTTGACATCGTTCTCTTCACACCGGGATGCTTTGTGTTATCCGTCCCGTAAATGGATTCCGACAGTTTCCTGTTGTCCACGCTGAATATTTCGCCGATTTTCATCACAGCCACTGCCTTCCCATCGTTCATCAACAGTACTGTGTCGCCCTCGCTCAGATGATTCTTTTTTATATCTTCTTCCCTGATGTTCAGGGTTATTGGTATAGACCATAGCGTGCCATCGGAAAGTTCCATATTTTCTGCGACCGATTGTACATCATTATAGCCCATGAAGCCTTCAACGGGGCTGAGAAAACCCAGGGCCATATCTATAACTTCGTGGGTTGCCTGTGCATCAATATTCAGCTCGACAAGATCCGAAATGTAATCTTTCCTCTGGCCTTCCTGCAATACGTTTTCCCTTATCAGCTTGCCTGAATATCCTTTAACATCTTCCATAGTTTTCATCTCCATACGGTGACTATCATTTGACAATCCTGATCACTGGCTTTGATTCCAGGTTCCATTCACCGGTCTTGCTGTCATATCTGGATATGACAAACACGTCCCAGTTCCTGTCGTCTATCTTCGGGTAATCATCCCTGTAGTAATAGCCCGGCCACCTTGTTTCCTGCCTGTATAGTGTGTGCCTGAGTACCGCTTCTGAAGTCAGGACCCTGTGGTACAGCTCCCATCCCCTCATGAGCTGGTGCAGATCTTCCGCGCCCAGAAGGCCCAGATCCTCTTTGAGCATTGAAAGGAGATGGAGGCCTCTCTGAAGCATATCTGCGTTTGTGGAGTACATTGTTGATATCCCTCCGGCATATTCATCCATTATTTTTTCCAGCCTCTTCAGTCCCTGTGAGGGATAAAGGTAGTATGGGGATACTGTCCCGTAGGTGATCTGCGATCTACCGATGCTGTAATTATCCAGTGGCTGGAATATCAGCTGTTTGAGGTCCTCAACATGGCTTTCGTCTATTTCCGGTTCGTATTTTTTATGATCTAATATGAATTTTACCGCATTTTTTCCAGCAATTCTTCCTTCGGTAAACGATCCGGATGAAAATTTGTGTGCTGCGCCGCCTGCAGCGTCTCCTGCTGCGAATAAACCGGTCATTGACGTCATCCTGTTATAGCCCCATTTATATCCATCAGGCGAAATATCTTCAGGACCGCTTACCCATGCTCCGGCGTTTACGGCGTGTGATCCCATTACATATGGCTCTGTTGGCATCAATTCATATGGCTCATCCTTTGGATCATGATCCTGGGCGGACCACAGAAGGGCCTGGCTTACGGTCATGTCAAGAAAGTCTTCCCAGCCTGCATCCTCCTTTTCCTTCGAATCCATGACCTTCTCCGTGTGCATCAGTATTGGCCCGTTTCCCTTCTTGATCTCTTCTATCATGAGATGATTCCTGAGGCATGTTGGCATTGGTTTTACATCTGCATACGATCCGTATTGCCTCCTGAGTTCGTCCCTGTTGTCCTCGTATTTCTCTCCGAACCTGTTTGTTGCGTATGATTTCAGGTAAAGGAACCATGCACCCACCGGGCCATATCCGTCCTTGAATCTTGTGGGAACAAGCCTCACCTCCATCTGCGTCATTTTCACTCCTGCGTCTATCTGCAGTCCGTATGCTGATCCTGAACTCCATGGCGAATACCATGTCCTTCCCCATGCCTCGCCAACGGACCTCGGGCGGAATATATGTGTGGCTCCTCCAGAAGCCATTACAACTGCCTTGCTCTTGAATACGTAAAACGTTCCATCTCTTACATTGAAGCCAACTGCGCCTGAAACACGATTCGGATCGTTTTTATCGGTAAGCAGATGCGTAATCATGACTCTCTCTATGACCTCACTGGCTGCCTTTCTGGCGGCTTCAGCAACTATTGGCTTGTAGCTCTCGCCATGTATAAGTATCTGCCATCTGCCTTCACGGGCATATCGACCCGTCTTTTCGTCCTTTATTATCGGGAGCCCCCATTGCTCAAACATTTCTACGGTGTTGTCAACATGCCGGCCTATATCGTAAACAAGATCCTCACGGATTATGCCCATCAGGTCTCCGCGGATATACCTGACGTAATCCTCAGGAGTGTTTTCGCCGTACTTTGACCCGATGTAGGTGTTAATGGCAGACAGGCCCATTGCAACGGCACCACTCCTGTCGGGATTGGCTTTTTCAACTATAACAATTTTCAGATTTTTCCCCCAGTATCTCGATTCATATGCGGCTCCGCATCCGGCCATTCCTCCGCCTATGATGAGCAAATCACAGTTTACTGTTTTTGTTTCCATACAATTCACCTATTTCTTGCTCCCCGCAATTTCATTTTCTTCCTGCATATCAAAAATTTTCCCGCTTTTTTCTGCATCTTCCCCGGAAAGGGTTTCCGCTTTCAGTTCTTTTAAAGAATAGTCCGGAGATTCCGGAATGTTTATCGATCCCCATGGCGTTGTTCTTATCGGAAATTCAAAGTTCTTCTCTGTTTTCTGGTTCCTGTACTTTATCTTCCATGATATGTTGTTTGTTTCTTCATCCCTTACGACATCAAATTCTGAAAGAAGTGGTGCAACATCCGCATATGGCCTGATGCTTATCGCATGCTCCGGGCAGATTTTCACGCATGAAAGGCATTCCCAGCACATATCCGGTTCCTGGTTGAATGAGAGGTTTGTATCCTTTACCAGGAACATGAGATCGTTGGGGCATATGTCTACGCATTTTCCATTTCCTTTGCATTTAGATTTTAAGACATAACTGGGCATTTTTATCACCACGATACGGAATTCGAATCAGAAAAGGGCCCTGTTGCCCTGTTAATATGATCGGCGGCCATATAAACCGCCAGGGCTTTAAGGAACGGATCATTCCCGCTATCCTGATATTTTATTATTATTTCCATATCTTTCTTAATATTTTCACAATCATTTATCATATTTTAATCCACCTTCATATTGTTATCGTTATTACATATAAAAAGTTTTTTTACGTTATAACTTTTTAATTTTTATGTAAAATATAATCAAATACGTTATTAAATATCGAAAATCGTTATAGAAAAATTACCTGTAATTATTCTGCTGCAGTTATTAAAATTGAACAACGTGCTGGAGAACCGTGCTACAGATAATCAATCCTGAATGATAATTATAAACACTGGAAAAATAATTACTCTTAGTAATTTTTTCGTTAGAACCGGAATATTCGCTGCCTCGTGACAAAAGGTTTAATAAACGTTAAATATGGACTGTTTAGAGGTTTAAAGTATGGAGAGAAACATATCGGTCGAGGAATTGCATCAGATACCGACTCCAAAGAAGGAAGTAGAGATTGTGGAGAGAAAGGGTATTGGGCATCCAGATAGTGTTGCAGATGGCATAGCGGAGGCTGTAAGCAAATCGCTTTCAAAGTATTATATAGCCCATTACGGGAGGATACTCCATCATAACACTGATCAGGTAGAGGTTGTTGGAGGGCAGTCTGCTCCCAAATACGGTGGAGGGCTTGTCCTTGAGCCAACTTACATACTCCTGAGCGGCAGGGCAACCACAAAGGTAGGCGATGACAGGGTACCGTTCAAGTCCATAACAATTAAAGCGGCCAAGGAATATTTAAAAGACCACTTTTCGCATCTTGATGTGGATGCCGATGTCATGATTGATTCAAGGATAGGACAGGGGTCCGTTGATCTTGTACAGGTTTATGATACAAGCAAACTTGATGCAAACGACACATCTTTCGGTGTCGGGTTTGCTCCGTTTTCCGAAACAGAAAGGCTTGTATTGAAGACAGAAAAATACCTGAACGGCGAACTCAAAAAGACGATGCCCATGGTTGGATACGATATTAAGGTGATGGGTTTCAGGCAGAAAGATACCATAAACCTTACCGTAGCCGCAGCTTTTGTCGATAAGTATATACATGATTCTGCGGAATATTTCAGCCTGAAGGATCAGCTGAAGGACCTGGTGCTCAACAACGCGGTTGAAGAAACTGATAAAAACATCAACGTGTATGTCAATACCGCGGATATAAAGGAAAATGGTAAATCTGTTGGGTACCTGACAGTTACCGGAATGTCCATGGAGAATGGAGATGACGGATCAGTCGGCAGGGGAAACAGGGTGAACGGGCTGATTACGCCTTACCGTGCCATGAGCATGGAAGCTGCTGCAGGAAAGAATCCTGTAACTCACGTTGGAAAACTGTACAATGTCCTTGCCAACAAGATAGCAAATGATGTTGTTAAGGAAGAGGGAAACGACATTGCCGAGGTGCTGGTAAGAATTGTTTCCCAGATAGGGCGGCCAATAGATGATCCCCATGTCGCAAGTGTCCAGGTAATATACGAAGGAAATGTGGATCACTCAAAGCACAAAAACAACATAAAGAATCTTGTTAATGACAGGCTTGCCCACATATCCGATCTTACAATGCAGATTGTTGACGGAAAAATAGAAGTCTTTTAAAACAACTTCAAAATTTTTTTATTTTTATACTATCATCCACATGGTATAGGCATTCGATGAATCACTGTAGTAGTTTGGAAGCATTGAAGTTATAACAAACCCGTATCTTTTATAGAACCTTATAGCCTCGTCATTGTCAGTACGGACTTCAAGGCGTATACTGAGCAAGTTCTCCCTTTTACAGAGTTCTATGAATTGATCCATCATTGCGGAACCAACACCCATTTTCCTGAATTTGGCATCCACTGCAAATAGAAGTATGCGGGCCTCGGTTCTCGAGTATTTCGAACCTACAACGAAACCGATGACTTTTCCGCTGTATTCGTAAACCATAAAGGAATCTGGCCAATCCTTGTAGAGATCCATGACAAGAGACTGTGTGTAAAATTCAGTCAGGGATGTCTGGGCTATTTTATATACGCGATCTATGTCTCTGGCTTCGAATCTCCTTATAAAACCCACGAGGGCATTAACAGCCATGAAATTACCAGATGTTACGTATGTAATAATGCATATATGTCTTTCTGTGTATTTTTTTCGTTTCGTCATTATTAATAATTAGAAAATGTTGATAATAGACTATTGTTCGGCTGTTCATAGAGAATCTCTCATTATGGCCTCCCTGCCATCGAAAAATTTTTTCAGGTCCCTGGCCGGATCCTGTGTGCTTACCATTTCGGGTATATATCTCTTAAGGTACCTGGCCCTTTTATCCAGGATCACTGCTGCCCCTATATCATGGCTGCTTCTTATCAGTCTTCCTATCTCCTGCCTTATTTTAACAACTGCCGGGATTGTTACGGCATATTCCCACCCGGATGAATATTTCCGTTCATAGTAATCAAAAAGTGCCCTGCTGGCAGAATCCGGCTTTGAATATGGAATTCCAACGGCAATAATAAGTTCCAGCTGGTTCCCTGGAAAATTCATTCCCTCCGACGCCCTTCCTCCAGCCACAGAGAACATCATCCGGCCGCCAGCCCTGAATTCGCGAACCATGTTCATAAAATTCTCCTGCCCTATGTTTCTTTTCTCTGAAAGCACGTCCGGAAGATCTATGTACGCTTTCACCTTATCAAGTAATGAATACGACGGGAAATAAACGATGGTGTTCTTTCTTACGCCTGATACTATTCCCACTATTATGTCGGATATTTTTTTTATCTCCTCTTCATTAAGGGTATCGTATTTTGTCGTTACCTTATCATAGTATGCCACGAACCTGTTTTCCTTTGGAAAGACTTCACCGACTGATTTGAACGGCATTTTGAAGCCGGTCATGTCCTCATATGCATTGAACGGCTCCAGCGTTCCAGACATGTGTATCGTTTTCGATTCCTTGAGTACGGACAGCACATCTGATGGATCCAGGCATATTGCCTCCATATACCCGTCCATGCTTTTCGATAAAATGGCGGCATATTTTTCTTCATCTGTTTCGGCCCAGCTAATAATCCTGGTAGATATTGAGGATACAATGGAGAACGGGACTTTATTCTCTTCTTCTTTTGTGTTTTCGATGTAATCGCCGAACATCCTCAGGTAATTTGTGAGGTCCCTGAGATCTTTTTCACTTTTTTTATTCTGTATCATGAAGTATTCCGAGAAGTCAGA
The DNA here is from genome assembly GCA_031961205.1 of Thermoplasmataceae archaeon. Lineage (GTDB taxonomy): Archaea > Thermoplasmatota > Thermoplasmata > Thermoplasmatales > Thermoplasmataceae > JAVRLS01. The sequence goes on from JAVRLS010000003.1 coordinate 24,532, forward strand.
AAATTTTATCCGCGTATCATCCTCCTTCACAAAATCCCTTATCATGGCGATTATTGTGCTCCGTATCATTTCTATGAACTCGCTTGCATGAATATCGCGCGTCAGGAGCCGGTCCCCGTAATCCTGTGCTTCCTTGTCGGCTCTGTTGAGCGCATTCATTGTAATCTTGAATGAACCGATATTTCTTGCCATATCCGGTATATTATGGGATTCGTCCATTATAATTATGAGATCCTGCCTTGCCGCCCCCCAGTGCGACAGAAACCTGTCGGCAACATTCCTGTTCAAAAAATAGGCATAGGGCGCAACAGCAACATCGGCATCGTACAGGGCAGACTTAAGCGCTTCATACGGGCATACATTATTCATGACAGAATATTCGTAAAATTCCTCTGCAGTCGGAAGATCATCGTAGATGTATTTATGAAGATCATCACTGCGGATTTTCATGTTGTAGTATTTGCACGCATTCTTCTTTCCTGCCATAACCTCCTTTTTTTTGAAATTGCAGAATCTTGATAAAGAATCTGCATTAAAATCTGACCGGTTTTCGCTTATTTTGTATAATGGGCATAAATTCAGCCTTCCCTGCATCGGGACTGCCTTTATCTTAAATTCATCCTTTAAGTTCCTGAGCTCGTTTACTATCTGTTCTTCCTGTGAATTTGTACGTACAAGGTAAAGAATTTTTGTTTTAGTACCCGATCTCAGGCGAAGCGCTGCCCTCAGGGACATAAGCGTCTTTCCGGATCCTGTGGGAGCTTCTATGGCCACACCGTAATTATTCCTCAGGCTTTCTATTATGAATTCCTCCGTTTCTTTCTGGTATGGCCTGTCTTCATACAACAAAATCGCCCTTATTCAATTATATTACTCCATTGGCTTCGATACTTAACCATTTCTGCCTTAATTGATTCAATGCAAATTTTTTATTACATACCTGTTATAAGATTCAAACTTAATTCGTTTGCGGTTGCGAATCAGCAACTTAAATATATATCTGCATGATTTAAGGAAAATGCTGAAAGAGATTCTTATAGGTTCAGGTGCCATAAAATTCGGGGATTTTATTCTCACATCCGGCAAGCGGTCCAGTTATTACGTTGATATAAAAGAAGCGGCAACAAATCCTGAAGTGCTTGACCAGATTTCGGGCGAATTCGCACAGAGAGTAAAAGCCAGTATTATAGCTGGAATGGAACTTGGAGCGGTTCCTCTTATGGTTGCAACTGCAATGAAACTTAAAATACCTTATATAATAGTGAGAAAGGAGAGGTCCCATGGAACGATGAGCCTTATCATAGGGAAATTTGCGCCTGGAACGGAAATAGATGTAATAGAAGATGTCGTGACAACAGGAAATTCCGTTCTTAAAACGGTTCTGATACTCAGGGAGAATGGGGCCGTGGTCAGGAGGGCCTACTGCGTGGTTGATCGTGAGGAGGGTGGAATGGAACTCCTTGAAAAAAATGACATAGAACTGTTTCCCCTGATCCGCATATCTGATATAAAGAAGTGAAAGTATCCTTTATCCTTCATGGATTCAGGAACCTTGATATGAGGGGCCTTTTGACCTTTATTTCTTTTATTTTCAGTTTCTTCTTCAGATCTTTTTTCAGATCGTCAGCCATGCGGTCATAGTTCCCGATCTCGTCTATCATTCTGTTCCTCTTAGCCATGGGGGCCGAGAACACCTGGCCGTTTGCAACATTCGCCATCTCTTCATCACTGAAATTCCTCCGGAGTTTAACGGAATCATAAAATTTCCTGTAAACGTCCTGTATCAATGAAATGTAGATCTCCTCATCGGCCTTGTCCGGTTCGCTGAACGGTGAAAGCATATCTTTGTGCTGTCCGACTTTATATATGTTTACATCGATACCAATGGCGCTCAGGAGTTTTTTAACATTTGGAACCACTGAAATTATGCCGATTGATCCGACTATTGAAGTATCCAGGGCATATATTTTGTCAGATGAGCAAGCGATCCAGTAAGCTCCTGATGCCCCTATCCCCTGTATCAACGAATAAACTTTTTTCTTTTTCCTTATCTTTTCTATCTTTTCGAATAAAAGTTGTGAAGATACGGCGTCACCGCCTCCCGAATTGATTACCATTATAAGCGCCGCTACATTTCTCTTGCCTTCCACATAATCAAGTATAGGCATGTATGAATTTACCATTGATACGTTGATGGTGCCTGAAATGTTTATCTTAATTGCGTACATGGGTAATCATGTGCATTCAATACTTAATATTATCTGATAATTGTTTATTTATACTTTCGACCGTGGCCAGGGGATCGCTGCTTTCGTATATGGACCTGCCAATGATGATGTAATCGGCCCCGTCATTTATTGCTGCAGCTGCATCGCCACCCTGTGCGCCTATTCCTGGAGAAATTATAATTTTTTCGGACATGGCACGCACCTTCCTGAGCGTCTCTGGATTGTTTCCCGGTGCCACAAAGCCATAGACTCCGGCCCTTTCAGAAATTTCCACAAGCCTGTCCGCATTTCTGTTTATCATATCCGATCCGGGATGAGACATTGCCACAACGGAGAAAACCTTCATATTGCACGCCTTCTTTACAACTTCAGATATTGATTCGAATCCCGTGAACGAATGGGATATTATACCCCATGCGCCCAGCCTTCCTGCAAGTTCAGTTATCAGCCCGTTTGTGTATGGAATGTCGGCAACCTTGAAATCACATATTACCTTTGTGAACCCCGAAAGGTCCTTTATTATTCCGGGGCCTGCACTAAGAATAAGCGGCCAGTTCACCTTAACTGCAAAAATATCCCTGGTCAGGGTTCTTGTGAGATCAATGGCCCGGTCCTTATCCTCAATATCAAGTGCCACGATTATTCTATTTGGAGAATTCATAAGTCATGTAACCTTCAAATAGATATATATTATACCCCGTTATCCTGCCTTTTGCCATTGTTATATTTTAATCTAGACCTCTAATATATCTTTCCGTTTCTCCGTTCATTCCGCTTCGATAAATTTCCGGTTCTAATCCTCGATCATGTACGGCTTTTAGATTTCAAGAAGCATATTTTCGAGACAATACTTTCAGTTTAGACTTAAGTTTCGCAAGAATCTCGACGCAAAATCTCATGCTCAATAGGTACTTTCCGGGGTTTATGCTGTTCTCTGTTATGTTTCCGGTAGTGCACCAACCGTTATCCTATCAAAAATCTCCACGTTCGTCATTCTCTTCCTTTCCTCTCTAAGAATCTCAGGCACGCTTCATTGAAAGGGCAATGCGAATGTTACGGAAAAAGGATCACCGGTGCATTACAGGAAATGGCTGGTATTGCACGACTATGCCTTAGAACGCTATGCCGGAAGTGATTATTGCATAACAAATCATGCGAAACTCAAGATTGAATACTTCCATAAGTGCTTTCACCTGTAGTGATAGGTTGGACTCCATGTACCTGTATAGCTACACGCAAATGCAGTTCCTGCCTGATATGCTGCTCACCTATCCATGCAGATTCTATCTCCTGCAAATTGTGGATAGATCTCAGGATAACCGCTCTATCATAAAAATGCCTCTCTGTTTTATTCAGGAATAAATGCTCTCTTAAGGCTTATTTTGACAGCTCCGATAGAGCTACACAAATGCGAATCCATTAATAAATAGGGTCGATACTTTATTTCATTCATCTTCACGGTTCCCCGTGGCCCTATATCCTCGCAAGCGGGATAACTTTATTCAGATCAACGCCAGGATGTATTTATCCATTGCTGATATAAAAAATAATTTACTGCACCGGGCTTACGTTACTAAACAACACAGTTCCAGCTGGAAATTCAACCCCGCCTAATAATAAAATACGTATCATAATAATAGAAAGTGTAATTCTTATGATACTACATCTATGGCAGAATTTCCGGGCCCGCCAAGCATGGCCGCAAGCTTCCTTGCTGATTCTATATCCTTTAGCAGGTAATTGGAGCTGACTCCTGTAAGCAACAGCAGTATTTTTACATCGTGATCCATCCCTTTGTCTATAGATAAACCCCATATTATCCTCGCTTTTGGGTTTATTCTTTTCTTTATCTCCGCCATTGCCTTTCCCGCTTCACTTATTGTTATGTCAGGGCCCCCCACCATCTTTATTATGCACTCTTTTGCAGTGCTTACGTCAACATCGATCAGCTTTGGCTTCATCGCTTCATCAAGTGCCGATAGGATCCTGTCCTCGCCGTTCTTCGATGTTCCGATCCCTATCATTGCAACTCCACCGCTGCCCATCACGGATTTTATATCTGCGTAGTCAATGTTTATGACGCCCGTCTTTGTAACTATCTCTGTTACTGATTTTATAGTATCGGCCAGGATCTTGTCTGCATAAGAGAACGCAACCTGCATCTCCGCATTAGGGACTTCACTTATCAGTTTCTGGTTGGGTATGGCTATGAGCGTGTCTGAGACTTCCGCCAGCTTTTCAAGGCCAACCATTGCATTTTCCATCCTTATCGGCCCCTCTGCCTCAAAGGGGAGAGTAACTATGCTTATCACTATCGATCCTGATTCTTTCGCACTTCTGGCAATTACAGGAGAAGATCCGGTTCCTGTTCCTCCTCCGAGTCCACATGTGACGAATGTTATATCCGTTTTTTGAACCATCTTTTTTATATTTACGATATCCTCAATGGCCGCCTGTTCGCCCATCTTTGGATCGGCTCCTGTGCCAAGACCCTTTGTTACACGCTTTCCTATCAGCAGTTTGTGACTGCACTTCACTGACATAAGGTGGCTGGCATCCGTATTAACTGCAATGAGATCAGGGCCTTTCAACCCATCCGCTGAAAGCCTGTTAACAGTGTTTGTGCCACCACCGCCACAGCCTATTATCTTTATCCTGACACTCAGGTTTTTGTAAACTCTCTCTATTTCTTCATCTTCAGGAAGTATTTTTTTCGGCTCTTCGTCCCAGAAATCTTCCGATATATCGTCAATCGAAACTTTTGATAACAGATCCGTTATATCTCCCATATGTCTGACATACGTCATTCAGTTATATAATCTTTTTCTACAATATGCCCGTAGAATTTACATATTAAACTCTTTTTATCCGGATATTTTTTTATTATACTCTATCGTTTTCTTTTTAGGGTTTTTCGCAGCCATCTTTAATGGCATATAATCCCAGTGGGGATCATGGAAGCATGTGTGAGAACCATGCTTAAAAACGGGAAATAAAATCGAAATACTTCTGGAGCAAAGATCTTTAATGGCAATTATCACATTTATAAATCAGCAGGAAAAACCAGAAGAGAAGTTCGGAATATTGTGAAAGAATAATCCCGGATGATATCATGGAAGACAGAACCGAACAGGATCCGGCCATGCCTGGTTACTCAACCCTGAATTGCGAATAACCTTTTCGTTATACAATCACGCTAATATCCTTCAGGCAATTTCACCTTCATCCTTGAAAGAATTATATTTGTTGCAATGCCTATTATTGACATAATTACCATAATGCCAAAAACAGCATACCATCTTGATGAGAGAAAGGACGATACCAGGGGCCCGATTGCATCCGCAGAGTTGGATATCAGTCCCATCCCAAAAGTGCCTGATTCTATAAGCATAACTGGAAACACGTTTCCCGGCAGGGCCCAGTAATTTGGGGGAAACATCATCAAAAAAGCATTGATTATTGCTGCGAATAGAAGCATATAGTAGGAAAACCCGCCGGTAAGAAGCATTAACAGGGCCCCGATGCCCATCAGGATATCCGCAAGAGTCATAACTTTTAAACGCGCATTGAGTATTTCCCTGCTTGAATTCTTTCCTTTTGCAAACCTGTCGCCAATGATGGAACCGATAAAGGCTGCGATGAATCCTGACAGCCCCCATGCCATGATCAGATAATCGGTGAGGGAGGCACTGTACCCGAGATGCCTTGAATAACTTGAAAGAAACCCCCCGACGCTGAAGAGGGTCCATGCGAGGGGAAGCTGGATAACTCCCATCATCCACGTCATTGGATTTTTCCATGCGCTGGGATGCTTCTTTCCATGTTCACTGATCAGGAGTTTTTCCTGCGCCGGCGCATCTCTTGCAAAAATGAAATAAACGGCTGCCCCTGCGATCATAATCATTCCGGTAATATAATAAGCCTCTTCCCAGCTGACAGAACTTAGAATTCCGGAAAGAAATCCTCCAGCCGCGCTTCCAAGCATGATCGCACCGAGGGTGAAGGCCAGAGATTTTGCCCTTTCTGAAGGCCTGAACCATCCCGATAACTGTATTGAAAACAGTGCCAGCATCATTATCATGAGGCCCTGAAAGAAACGAAGCGCTGTTAGAAGGTAAAGGTTGTACGAAACCGGTATCAGGAACTGCGGGACAATGAGAAACACCTGTGCAACCAGGACACCTGTTTTAAGCCTCGTATCGAAAATACCTCCGTGGCCGAGAAAAAAAGCTACAAAAAGCCCTATGGAAAAAGAATCAACCCCGAGTATTGTAACCGAATCAACACTCAGGTTGAAAGTTTCAGCTATTGATTTTGAAAGTATGCCGAATGATGTCAGTGAAATAAAGCTGGTGGTCATCAAAAGGCCGGAGACTGCTGCCATCACCCACCTGTATCCCGATTTTTGTTCTTCCGGCAAATTATCTGAAACTGAAATAACCATCACCATGACTGCAGTAACCAGCAGATCCAGCTATGAAAGAAAAAACAGTATCGTTTTTCATCCCGCTTTTTATCTTCATGGCCTGTAACTATCACTATAAACGGATGATATAAAGCTTTATCCAATCAAAAAATACGTATTTTCAATGCCGCCGGCTTTCCGGTGAAATATTTTTCCGTAGAATCGCATGCTGGATGATTCTGCCCGGTGCAGAATAAAAATAGCAATAAAATCAGAAGTTTTCGCAGGATCATGATGTCGTAGCCCCTCTCATGTTCGAATAACTAAATATATCCAAGTAATCCATGTCTCATGGATGGGAGCATATACGAAAGAGAGCTTCGTGATATTTTGTCCGGTAAAAAAAGCATAATAGAAAAGTTCAAAAAAAAGATAGGCGATGAGGAAAACATCACCGGAACTCTCTATGAAAACCCATTCTATGTCGTAAGGGCTGCAGGTTCATTCGGGGCGGATCTTATCGCAATAAGGCATGACTTTTCCCTCGTTATAGAGGTGAAGTCCTCCGTCAAGCCATCCATCATCTTCACTGAAAGTTCCGGAAAAAGGCAGGAACAGGCAGAGCGCCTGAAAAAGCTATGCGATGCCTCGGGCCTGGTGCTTACCTATGCATACAGGCTGAAAAATGTTAACGGTGATCCCTGGAGGCTCTTTTCAGTTCCCGGAAACCCGAAGGGACGCCTCAGGATTATATATGACCTGATTCCAAAAATAGGGGAAACCAGGGAAAACAATTTCCTTTTAAAATGGGACAATGGCCTGCCCCTCCTGGAATTTATAAGATTTGTAAATAATAAAATATAAAAAATTAAAGGGACATTTTTATTGCTTTGTCCATAACTTCTATCCCTTCGTCCACCTGTTTCTGCGTGATTATCAGTGGTGGAATTATCCTTATTGCGCTGGACCCTGTGGAAAGAAGAATCACTCCGTTCCTGAACGAGTTCATTATCACATCGTTCCTGAGCTTTGAATTCGGTTCCTTTGTTTTCCTGTCCTTTACGAAATCAATGGCAAGCATAAGGCCAAGCCCTCTTACGTCCCCGATTGCATCGTATTTGTCCTTAAGCTCCTCAAGCCTCTTCTTCATGTATTTGCCCTGCTTGTCTGCGTTTTCGACGGCCTTCTCCTTCTTCATTTCTTCCACTGTGGCAACGCATGCAGCAGATGCTATCAGGTTTCCTCCAAAGGTGTTTGAATGCAGCCCGCTTTCCGGAAAGTTCATTTTTTCGTTCATTATAGCAGCGCCCATGGGTATGCCAGAAGCGATTGATTTTGCAAGGGTCATGACATCTGGTTCGATTCCAAAATGCTCGGATGCAAAGAAGCGCCCGGTCCTTCCGAAACCGCTCTGTACCTCATCAACCATGAGGGGTATGTTATACCTGTCCACAAGTTTCCTCAGTTCCTTGAGGAAATTCATCGGTGGAACTATATAGCCGCCTTCTCCCTGTATTGGTTCGACCAGTACGCCTGCAACATCCTCCGGGGGAACATACGTTTTCAGGAGGTAGTCCTCGATGTAGCCTATGGTCCTGTTGACCAGCTCATCAGGATCATCATATCCATCAATCCCAAAGGGGTTTCTGTAAGGGTTAGGATATGGCACGTGCTCTACGCCCGGCATGGATGGGAAAAATCCCTTGTGATGTATTGTTTTAGATGCGGTAAAACTCAGGGATCCCTGCGTTCTTCCATGAAAGCCACCGATAAAACCTATGAATCTCTCCCTTTTTGTATAGGCCTTTGCTATCTTTATGGCGGCTTCCACACTTTCAGTTCCGCTGTTCGCAAAGAAAACCCTCTTCCCGAACTTCCCAGGGGTAACTTCCACCAGCGCTTTGGCAGCTTCAACCTGCAGTTCCGTGTAAAAATCTGTTCCTGGAAAATGCCATAGTTTATGCAGCTGTTCTTCAACCTTCTGCGTGATGTAAGGGTTTACATGCCCCATGTTTGTAACGCTTATTCCACTGGCGAAGTCGAGGAATACGTTTCCGTCAACATCCTCTACATATACGCCCTTTCCTTCCTTTCCAACAACTGGCAATGACTGTGTTGTTTTGGCAAGATATCTGTCGTTCAGGTCTATTATCCTCTTTGCTTCGGGTCCCGGCGGTGTTACTTTAATCTTAATTCCATTTAAAGTCTCCTGTATCATAGTTGCAATATTAGCTACAAAAATATATATTTTGTCGAATGATAATCGTATACCTGGTACGAAAATCGTATAAGCAAAATATAAAAGCAGCATATCGATATTCAGATATGGAAGCCGATCCGGACAACTGGAGAAAATTTTATGTGGACGAGCTCACGGATAAGACATTTTACCGCATGCTGTCAAAAAGAATTGATGATCCGGAACTTAAGAGCAACCTTGTTAAATTATCGGCTATCGAGGATCAGCATGCATCGTTCTGGAGAGAACAGATGGATAACTACGGTATAAAGTATACGCTCAATTATCGCAGGTTGAAAGTATGGTTTCTTCTGCTGATAAGGCGGCTGATCGGGAATTTTTTAACCGTACGCCTGCTTGAGCACGGCGAAATAGACACCGTAAAAGTATATTCTGAGTATCTTGAAAGGCCAGATCTTAGTCCTGCTTTCAGAAAAAACCTTTCAGGAATTCTTGAAGAGGAGATGGAACACGAGGAAATATTTGAGAAAAGCATGGAAAAAACAATGGACACCGTCGAAAAGAACAGGGATATAATATATGGAATGAGCGACGGACTCGTTGAGGTCCTTGCCGCACTGGCAGGGCTTACATCCATAATCACAGATAACCTGGACATTGCGCTTGGCGGCCTTGTAGTCGGCATAAGCGGCACAATAAGCATGAGCATTGGTGCCTATCTTTCAAAGAAATCCGAAAGCGAATACAAGCTCCGGGAAGAGTATAAAGAGAGCCTTTTCAAGAGAAAAACCCTGGATAGCAAATACGTGGATGATGTGAAAAGCGAATCAAAGACATCCGCGATAAATGTTGGCCTTTCGTACATACTCGGGGCAGCATTCCCGATCATTCCCTTCGTTTTCCTCAGCAGGTACTATGCGCTGGTATCGTCAATCATCATAGTATTCATAGTCCAGGGAATTTCAAATGCAACAATAGCGCTTTCGATCAATGTTGGAATGCTGAGGATGGCTATCCGTGCATCAATGCTTGCGCTTATGGCCTCAGCCATAACATTTACCGTCGGGCTGCTATTCCACGTATTCCTGCACATCTCGGTCCTTTAAGGAGGACGATGAAAGTGGTTGAAAATATTTAATTATCGATCCTGTTGAACGGTGAATAAAGGATATTTATATAACCATCAACCGTTCCATAATATTATGGAAGGTTTTAATGCAAGTTATGTTCTGATCGCTGATCTATCCGCATGAATGAAAAGCTGTATTCATGATCATAGATTAAAATTTCATGCTTCGCTTATCAATAAAACTTATATTTAAGAATTGAGAATGCAGATTGCATGTCCTGTGAAATAAATATAGACGACCTGATCAAGTATTATGGTGAAACTCCGGCACTGAATGGTGTTTCCCTTCATGTCAACTCCGGTTCTATTTATGGAATACTCGGCCCGAACGGATCCGGGAAGACGACACTCATGAAAATTCTGGTTTCGCTTCTTGATGCCAGTTCCGGCTCAGTTTCTGTCTGTGATCTAGATCCGAAGAAGGAAGCGGAAAATCTGAAAAAGATAATTGGCTATATACCGGAAACCCCGATGCTTTATGAATCCCTGACCCCTGCTGAGTTTTTTTCATTTATAGGATCGATAAGGAATATGGAAAGCGAAACACTCAAAAAAAGATCAGAAATTCTTGCAGAAGCATTTGAAATATCAGGCCATATGGATGAGTTTATCGGATCATTATCGTTCGGCACCAGGCAAAAGGTGGCGATAATATCGGCAATACTCCATGACCCAAAGATTCTGATAGTTGATGAAGGCATGAACGGTCTGGATCCCAGATCAGCCAGAATTTTCAAGGATCTCATGATCAACATGAAATCCGGCGGAAAGATCGTTGTTTTCTCAACCCATATAATGGAAATCGCTGAAAGCCTCTGCGATTCCGTGGCTATCCTCTACAGGGGGAAAATCGTTGCCAGTGGAACCATGGATGAAATCAAGAACGAAAACAGGACGAAAAATGAGAACCTTGAGGATATCTTCCTGAAACTTACTGATTCTGGAGATATTTCAAGCATAGTGAAAACGCTAAGGGATAACTTTGAAGATTAGGGATACCTATTTTCTGGCCAGGCGGCTTGTTATTGAGGAGCGTTACCTGGCCATGAAAAACTCAAGCAGCTTCCAGGACAGGATAACGCACATAAAAAACAAGGATCGCTTTATCATGAATTATGTGAATATGTCCTATGCTATTACAATTATTTCTTTTCTCATCTTTTCCGTAATACTGATTTACCCGGGCCTGCTTTCCAGAAACTATGAGACGCTGTCAAACGTTGTTCTTCTCCTCTTTGTATACGTTTTATTCATAAACATATCAAATTCACTGATATTTTTTTCATCTGTAAACAATAATCATCTTTTTGATCCGATGAGGATCTTGCCCATTGATCTTCCGGAAAATGTGATAGGCCTCTCGTGGTTTATATATTCCGGTACCTCCTCGCTTTTTGCCGTTATCCCTGCAATATTTGTAGCTTCCTTCGTGCTTCATTCTGCTTATATAATAATCATCGGATCTGTATGGTCCGTATTCTCACTTCTGGTAGGATATACCATGGGTTCTTTCCTGTTCATATACTTTGGATCAAAAATGTCAGGCAGCCATGGAAAATGGATCAGCACACTCAGAAATGTTGGCAGGATAGTGCTTATAATTTTAATTTTCGTGGTTTTTGAACTTATTCTTTACAATTCAAAGTATCTCAACGCACTGATACCGGATTTCGGCTACCCGTATGGTTTTATAATCCCTATACTGAATATAAGCAAGTCCATGTTCTTTTCCACTACCGGCAGCAGGATATCTTTCTCTCTTGGAATAGCGGTACTTTATACAGCAATTGCATTTTTCGCATTCATCAGGGTTAACAGGATCGTGTTCAGGAGGCTGGCAGAAAACAGGACCATAAACATGCTGAAGGCCTCGGACTTTATAAATCATATCAGATCAATACGTGATTCTGTAGCCTTCTTCATAAAGGATGTGAAAATTTCAACAAGAAAATCCCAGAACCTGATGCTTCTCCTTATGCCGGTATTCTTCATATTTCCCACAATAATGTCCGATCTGCTTTATTCAAGGAGTTCATTTGTCGATCCTGTATTTCTCTATTATATGCTTTCAACGCTCGTGATAGTTTCCTCGTCATTTTACGCCCTGATATTCCTTGTTGTTGAAGGCAACGGGATAACAGTTCTCAGGTCCATTCCCCTGGACCGTGGAAAAATTATAAGATTCAAGAGCATAGCCCCGATATTTATTTTTATCATTATAATAGCTTTTATCCTGCCTGTGATGAGCATCAAGATAAGGATAGATGCATATGATTACCTGTTCATAGCTTTCAATCTCATTCTCTCATTCTGCATAACACTTATTTTCAACATGGAAAGATTGTATTCTAAAATCCCGCGCGGTGCCGATACCGTGAACTTTTATTCCTTTGGCGGGCAGCTGGCCTTCATAGTTACGTTCCTCATATCCGGATTCATAATTGGCGTCACGGAAATAGTATCGACGATTTTCTCTGAAATTATCAGGTATCCCTACATTTTTTTCGTATCAAATTCCATCATAAATCTTGTTCTGGCCGGTATACTCATCATAAAACTCAAATGAATGATCCTATCCGATCGATTATAAGATCATTTTGAAAATGATGAAAGCCAGGAAGAATCCGGCGACTGTCCCGGTATTTATGTATGGCAGGCCCGGCGCAGGCCTGTTGACGTGCGTGAAATACAGCACAGACATGCCGGCAAGCGCCCCTAACAGTGGAAAAAGCGTGAAGTAAAATATACGGGATACATCGAAGAGCGCTGATGACACAACGAGTATGCTCGGCAGGGCTATGTCTCCGAACCCAAGCATAAGCACATTTCCTTCCCCCCTGTTTTCAAATGTTACATTTTTCATTTTAAAACCGCCGCTTTCAGGTATTACAAAAAGCATTGGCATCTCTTCATCCACCGCGATTCTTGCAAGGCTCACCATGTGCTTTGTCTTGTAGACCGCTATATAATCGTATACTGCAAAAATTACGAGGAATATCACTGCTGCCCATACGCCAAAGGTAAACCCCCATATTGAGGATATACCGACAACAAGGAAAAAACCCGCGCTGTCAGTTATATACCATTCATTCCTGAAAAGCAGCAGATAAAAATAAAGTATGGAAACGGAAATTGAAACTGCAAATATTCCGTATATATTGTATATGAAAAGCGATGAAACCATTAGCATGACATAGAATATCACATATGAAACTATGAAGGCGTATATGAACTTAAAAATATGAAGTTTCTTCCTGTTTGCAAGGTATATCATTAAAAATGAAAAAAGTATTGCAACAACTATATAGACAAGGATGTACCCTATGCCGTATGTGGAGCTTTTGCTCTTTAGTGAAGGCTCGGACTGTACCATTACAAGTGCAAGGAATATCGCAACAAGGCTGGCGAATACAAAAATAAGCATTGATGCTATTTCAGCTTTTGCTCTCATTTTTTTTCCTCTTGTTATACTCACATTCTATTTTGGGGCAGAATTTCCATTTTTTCCCTTTTTTCCTGATTATAAGGATAGGAGCGCCGCAATACTGGCATTTTTCTCCGGCCGGTACAACTGTTCCGGTCTGTGGCAGCGGATAGGTGACTTTGCAGTCTGGATAATTGCTGCATCCCAGGAATCGCTTGCCGTACTTTGACTGCCTTATTACGAGCCTTCCGCCGTCCGACGGGCATTCACCTATGTCATTCTTATCCTTGTTGTATGAACATTCGGGGTTTATGCACTTTATCTCCGGAGATTGCCCCCTTCTTATTATCTTGATCATTGGAAGCCCGCATACAGGGCATGCCCTGTCGGTCAGCTGAATCATCCCGTACTTGTTTATCCTGAAATTTATCCTGCATGCCTCATTTTCGCAGCGTATTATGTTCGTATAACGATCCTTTACCAGAAGCAAATTTTTTCCGTCAAACGGGCATTTTCCTATCACTTCACCTTTATTCGCCCCGTTTATTATCATATCCCTGAGGTTTTCCTTGCTGGCTTCAAAATTGAGGAGTATTGTATGCAGCATCCGCCTTGATTCCGATACGACTTCCTCTTCCTTCATGTCGCTCTTTTCAATCCTGTCCATATCCATCTCGAGTTCGGCCGTCATAACCGGTTCGGCGATCATTGAATTCTGCGACTTAACCGCGTCTATGAAGGAGATGCCAAGATTTGTGGGTTTCACAGGATTACCCTCCACGAAACCCCTGTCGGCAAGTTTCGCAATTATTTCGTGACGCGTGCTTTTCGTCCCGAGATTCAGGTCCTCCATTTTCTTGAGGAGCGATGCCATATCATACCTGGCCGGAGGCCTGGTCTGGTCTTCCGACATATTCCATGCTTTTCCTTCCAGTTCTTCGTTTTCAACAAGTTCCGGCAGTTCTTCGTTTTTTCCGGAGTATCCGTATATCGAAAGCCAGCCCATGTCAGTTATCTTTGAACCTGAAGCGGTGAATATATATCCGCTGATATCTATCTCCGCCTTCTGCACAGTTTTTTCTCCCTCCCTGTAAAGAGTTGACAGGAACCTTCTCAGGATCAGATCGTATACCTTCCCGTAATCGCCCTTTAACTCCTCTTTGGGAACGTCAACGGTATATACGGGAGGATGATCAGTGGTTTCAGTCTTCCCCCTTGATGGCCTTATATGTTCAAATGAAAGTATTTCGTCTATGAATGAATCGTATGGAGTTTTTCCCTTCAGTTTTTTCAGCACGGACTTGAGGTTGATTGAACGCGGATAAACGGTATTGTCTGTTCTTGGGTAACTGATATAGCCCCGCATGTATAATGATTCTGCTATAGCCATTGCCCTGGAAGGCAGCACTCCAATCCTGGATGCTTCCCGAAGGAAATCGTTCGTGCTGAAAGGCCTCGGCCTCCATATCTTCTCATCAGTCTTTTCATATTTTTTTACGGTGCCATTTTTTCCATCTATTTCAGAGAATATTTTCCTTGCCTTTTCTTCATCAAACAATTTATCGACATATGTGGCTTCAAAATCTTTTCCCTTGCTGAATGTTACGGAAATGACCCAGAATTTCTGCGGTATGAATGCGGATATCTCCTTTTCCCTCTCTACTATGAGGGCAAGCGTGGGTGTCTGCACGCGCCCGACCGAAAGGAAATACTTTCCCAGCCGCCCGGTTGCAAGCGAAAAAAACCTTGTGAGAACCGATCCCCATATCAGGTCTATTCTTTCCCTTGCATCAGCGGCATCTGCAAGGTTATAGTTCATTGCAATTGTCTTTTCGAAAGCGTTTCTTATTTCCTCTCCTGTCAGTGCACTGAATTTCGCCCTCTTGACGATGTCTTTGCTGACATTCATTATATCCAGGGCTTCCGCGCCTATGAGCTCTCCTTCACGGTCATAGTCGGTTGCAACTATGATTTCATCAACATCGCTGGAAAGCGCCTTAAGGGTCTCAAATGGCACCCTGTTTTTAACATTCTTGACTATTTTAGCGTCTATAAGTAATTTAAGATCCGTTGTTTTCCAGTCCTTGTATTCCGGCGGGAAATCTGCCTCGACTATGTGCCCGCTCAACGGTATGAGGTATACTTTCTCTTTCCCCTCTCCGAATTCAGTATAGTTAAGGCCCTTGGACCTTTTTGACTTTGTTTTTCCACCGGACAGAAAATAAGCTATCCTTCTTCCTGCATCAGCTTTTTCGGTTATTATCAGTTTTGCCAAATACACCACTTATCTTTCGATGTGAAAGTCGCTGAACTCTTTATGGTCTTCTTTTGCCTCTTCGTATTTTATAACATTTGCATATGGCATTTCACTGACACAGTACCTTATTAAATCATTTACGGCTGCCTCTTCCCCTGAGAATTCTGCCATGACGGATCCGTCTGGCATATTTTTTATCCACCCCTTCAAGCCCATGTCAACAGCCCTAATCAGTGTATTTGACCTGAAATTTATACCCTGGACCCTGCCATAAAACCTTAATTTTTTCGTAACTTCCATTATCACATGATAAAAAACTACAATTTATCATTATCCCATGCCAGGAAAATTTGAAATACCTATTTTTTGGCGCTGCTTCTTGATGAAACCAGGTACCTTTTTTCTCCCGATATGTCTTCAAGTGTCCTTCCCTTGGTTTCCGGAAGGGAGATAGCTGTTAGTATTGATCCTGCTATGGATATTGCAGCAAGTATAATGAATAAGGTGGATTCTCCGAAAACTGCATCAACGATCACGTTCAGGAATGTTCCGACAAATGCGCCGAACTTCCCGCCAGCAGAAGAAATCCCGGATCCAAGCCCCCTTATGGGTGTCGGGTACATTTCCGGCCCGTATATGAATGTCGTAACGTTCGGTCCAAATTCTATGAAGAAATAACTGAGGCCGTATATAATCAGGAAATCGATCGCGTATGATGCTGACATGAGGAAATGGAACGAACCGAGTACCAGGTATGCAATGGCCATGACTGAAAAACCGAGGATCTGGATCTTCTTTCTTCCTATCCTGTCGACGGTGAATGTTGCTATCCAGTAGGCAGGAAATGCTGCTATGCCGAATATCATTGCAGTATATATGGTGGTCATTTTTATTGCTGCTATGCCGGATAGAGCAGATGGAACAATAACGGAGAGCATCTGGTGTGACATTATGGAATTTCCATAAAAGGCCCAGTCCATAAGGAACCATGCCCCTGCAGTACCGATAAGGGATACCACAAATCTCCTGTCCGTAAGGATGTTGTACCATTTCATCTTTGCAATTTCAAGGTCTTCAGCGGAAAGTATAACATTGCTAGTTCCTGAAACACGTTCCCAGTCCCTTTTCGCAGAGCTTGCGTCTCCCCTTACCCGCAGCGAATATTTCGGAGTTTCGGGAAGCTTTCTTCTTCCGTACACGACCAGGATGGCCGGTATGGCGCCGATAGCAAACAGTATTCTCCATATGTAGCCTATATTCCCTATGGTATCGAAGAGCAGCAGGGCAATAAGCGGCCCTGCAAGAAGGCCCACACCCTGGAGTGAGAATACCATCCCGACGAGCTGGCCCCTGTTTTTTGTGTTCGAATATTCCGTCATTATTGTCGAGCTTGTGGCATAATCCCCTCCTATGCCAAGGCCAAGTATGGTTCTCCAGAACAGCAGGTATGAAACTCCGTTTACAGGCACGAACACGGCGCTTCCTATGGCACCGGCTATGAGAAGCACGAGTTCAGTGCCATATATTGATTTTCTCCCCACCATATCGAGAAGCCTTCCAAAAAGTACTGCTCCTATGACGGATGATAGAAGTGAAACGGATGAAAGCATTGCTATGGATGCTGTGTCAAGGCTGTTCCAGCCGGCAAGCGGGAGAATACTTATGACAGTACCGATGATAAAAAGGTCATACGCATCCGTGAAGAAACCCATTCCTGAAAGCAGCCAAGTCTTTATGTGAAAGCTGCTTACCTTCATATCGTTCATTTCACTGATTAATCCCTGATCTGACCTGGAATTTGCCATTGTTCTGTCAGGATATGCCTGAAATTCTCAAAAGACTACTCAATATAAAATATGTAGATATATATTCTCACTATATCGGAATTCGACAAATACCATGCAAATTTTGGCTATGAATACAGATTTTCCGTCCATTCCCTAATCTACGCGCATATATACCGGATTATACCGTAAAATACCGTGCATTTCCCTTCCTGCAGATCAGCATCCTGAAGAATTATTTTACATCATAATAGGGAAAAAGTATGATTTATATATTTTCACAGGAACAGCTCAGGTTCTTCCTTAACATCGCTATAATTGAATATCGGACCGTCTTCGCATACGTAATGCTTTCCAAGGTTGCAGTGGCCGCAGGCCCCGATCCCGCATTCCATCCTCCGTTCAAGTGAAAGGTAGATCCTGTTTTCCATGAAGCCGGCATCGATTACGGATTTTACGGCATTCTTCATCATTATTGCCGGCCCTATCAGGAAAACAGCTGATTTCTCGAGGCCCTTAAGCTTCGGAACAAGCGTTGTAACGAGTCCAACATTTCCTGTCCATCCCTGATCGCCGTGATCAACGGTCAGGTAAAAATTGAACTTATTTTTCCATATCTCTATTTCGCTTTTATAAACTATATCTTTTGGAGATCTTGCCCCGTAAAGGACGGTCAGGTTATCTATGTTGCCCTGTGTTTCCATCTCCTCTATCAGGGATTTTATTGGTGGTATCCCTATTCCACCGGTTATTGCAACGACACTGTCGTACTCTTTCCACGGCCATGCGTTTCCGTACGGCCCGCGTATGCCTATATCGCTGATCCTGTCGTTCAGGATGTCCTTTGTAAATGATCCGACTCCCTTTATGGAAAATTCCAGCGGATTGCAGTGCCCGGATGCAACCGATATTGGCGCTTCCCCCTTTTCCGGCCTTGAAAGCATGTAGAACTGGCCTGCATATCCATCAGTCTTTGCAGGAAAGATCAGGGAAACCGTGTCATCCGTTTCCATCTTTGACCTGTATGGCTTGATCATTTTCGGCAAATAATCATTCCTTGCTATAATCATGCGTTATCACCTCCTTTATATCGATGTCCACAGGGCAATCATCCACGCACCTGTTGCATCCGGTGCATAAATATGTGCCCCTTGCAAGCTTGTAATATTTGTATTTGTGGTAAAACCTCTGCCTCAGCCTGTCTGAAAGTTCCGGCCGGATGTTCCCGGC
>JAVRLS010000004.1:0-42969 GCA_031961205.1 Thermoplasmataceae archaeon
ACTGGCGGTCTTTAATTTCTCTATTATAATTTTTATAGTCCTCTTAACATCCTGAAGATTTTTTGCTCCGGTGCAGTTCACCTTCCCGCTCCTGAATATCAAAACTGCCGTTTTTGGATCGGTAAGGCGGTATATCAGTCCAGGAAACTGTTCGGGCTCATACTCCGAACCGTCAAGTGCAAGGGCTATTCTGCTCAGATCAAGATGTTCTGCCAGAGAAGTTGAAGCCACTATATTCTCTACTGTTATTTTTTCTCTTTCACTCATAACTGATCTTTATGTTTATATATAAAGGGTATTTAAAGTATTATGCTTATCGCAGAATTTTTTGCCCTCACCGGTCGCGGTGCTTTTCCAGGGTTCGTCGGTTACCATACAGTCTGTCGAACGATCAGGCGAATGGATACCGCACTTATTAAATGCAATTTTTTGCAATTATTTCAGTCTTCTATGTTTAAATCCTGTTTTGCCTCTTCGCTCATCATTGAAGTATTCCAGGGCGGGTCCCACACGAGTTCTATATCGGCCGCCTCAACACCCTCAAGATTCTCAACCGCTTTCTGGGCCTCGGTGAGTATCCACGGAGTAACAGGGCAAGTTGGGGTTGTCATTGTCATTTTTATGTATACCCTGTTGCCATTTATCTGGACATCATACACAAGGCCGAGGTTAACAACATCGTATCCTATTTCAGGATCTGCTACACTTTTTAAAGCTTCCAGCACTTCATCTTTAGTGACCATACTTATTTATGTATGATGCGTACTTAAATATTATGTGAAAACTTCTGCGGGCAAATTCCGTATTTTCAAATTGCAATATACGATAAAGGCCGTTTTTTGTGAATTAAAGGCGAAATGATAGAAAAATGAACATCAGATGTCTTTCGTTCCAGGATTTGATAAATAAAAGAAAACGACCCGAATATATCCGATCCAAAAATGCGTGAAGTACCGGATTCCGGTATTTTATAACAATAACGGCGGATCTACATAATCAGTGTTCCTGTGGATTTCCACTGGCTCCGGATCATAGTATGATTGCATAGACGGCAGTTCAGTACACGTTATATCCGATTTTCCGGCTTTATTTTTCCGCAGATGAAATAAGGTACGATTCCGTTTTATCGCCAAATTACAGCGATGATCCGTTATCCACATAAATGATGTTTCCGGTTATACCCGATGATAGATCGCTCATGAGGAACGAAATCGTGTTTGCGATAAGCTCAGGGTCCACATTTTCGCTTCCAAGCTTCGAATCAATCGTTTTGTTTTCGTGTTCCTTTTCCTTAATCACAGGGGCCGCTATCCCGTTGACCCTGATCCCTTTACCTATGAGTGATTTTGCCGAAATTTCTATAAACCTGTTGAGAGCCGATTTAGATATGGAGTATGAAAGTGATCCAGTTGCTATCTTTCTTGAGGACATCACGCTTGTTATGAATACCACAGAAGACCCTTCTGGAAGTATGCCGGAAAAGTAACTCAGGACAGTAGCAGGCACCTTTATATTGTTGTGAATCATCGCATCAAACGACCCTATGCTGAACACGCTGTCAGATGTGTATCCTCCAATTTCCACGGCAATACCCCCGAGAACATCACCCGTTTTCAAAAGATGGTCACCGATCGATTCAAGCACTTCCGGCCTGGAGACATCACCAGCAATGCGTTCTATCCTGCCGTATTTATCAAGTTCATCGACCATATCCGACAGCTTTTGATCATTTCTTGAATTTAAGATTACGCTGAACCCCGATTTCAGGAGCGCCTTAGCCGTAAAGAACCCGAGGTTGTTTCCGGTTCCCGCGATCAAAATACGTCTTCCCGTCATGAATATGAAACCCGATCGAAAATATACCCTTTATGTTATCCTGAAAACAACACAAAGGAAACGGTTAAAATATAACAGGCATGCCAGAAATCCGGTCACGATTCATCTGCGGTCAGGAAGCTTTTAAAAACGAACTCAATGCCAGTGATATGCGGATCGATCAGCAAAGGGAACGCCAATAAACCGGCATGTTGATACGGCATCCGGGCCGATCGAAAGAATTAATCGCATAGGAAGGTTGATGCAGTAGCATGAAATGCATAATATTCACAAAGAAGAGCGAGAGATTTCCCGGAAAGCAGATGTTTCCAATAGACGGCATCCCGTTAATCCAGATCACTGTGAAAAAATTACTGGGTTCAGGCCTGTGTGGTATACCTATTATTTTTACAAAGGATCCGGACATACACGCGGATGATGCCCTGGTAATCAGGGACATCACGGACGGAATAATAATCGATTCCCTTCTTTCGGCTATAAAAAACTACGGGGAATTTTTTGCATTTGCAGGCGATATGCCGCTGATTGATACGTCTTTAGTAGCAGAAATGATCGAAAGATACAGGGAGAAACCACTTTTTCCGGTTCATGAAAACGGAATGATCGAGCCACTCCACGGAATTTACAACAAGACCCTGGAAAGAGGAATGGCCGGGTATATTTCCGGCGGTGGAAGGAGCATCACCGGATTCCTCAAGAGCGCCGGCATAGAAACGATAAGAATAGACAAAAAATACGAGTACAGTTTCATCAACCTGAATTATCCAGATGATTTAAGGCTCCTTGATCCATACAGGGACAGGTTGCGCAGATAATATTGCAGACCAGTTTTCTGAAAAATATAGCATTTTATTTACAAATATTTATTGATAAACATTAGCTAAATATTAATTTATTACATATTTTATAATGAAAATATCTATATAATGTCATTTCTATATATTAAGCCATGAAGCATGATGCTGAAACCTATGATATTTTAAGAGAATCCGTAAGAAAATTTGTTGCCAGGGAAATAGAACCTGTAAGGTTGAAAATAGACGCTGAAGACTATTTTCCAGCAGACATATTCAGGGCTATGGGAAAAATGGGGTATTTTGGCGTCACCGTGCCCGAAGAGTACGGTGGATCGGATATGGGTTATATGGCACAGGCCATAATTGAAGAAGAAATAGCCTATTCATCACCATCACTGGCCCTGTCCTACGGAGCGCACAGCAATCTATGCCTGGATCACATGTATGTAAATGGATCTGAGTACATACGCAATAATTACGTAAAAAAACTCGTATCGGGTGAGTGGATCGGATCCCTCTGCCTTACCGAGCCCGGATCAGGGTCAGATGCCTTTGATATGAAAACTTCCGTTAAAGTTGAAAACGGAATTTTATTGGTTAGAGGATCAAAAACATTCATAACCAATGCACCTTATGCTGATCTTTTTCTGACTTATGCCAGGGATGGCGATGGTTACAGCGCTATAGCCATAGAAGCTTCAGATCCTGGATTTTCCAGGGGAAAAAGGCTTGACAAGATGGGTATGCGAGGGTCTCCAACGGGAGAACTGTTCTTTGATGGTATAAAAATAAACGATGACCGGTTCGTAGGAAAAAGATTCGACGGCAAGAACATCATACTCGAGGGCCTGAACTCGGAGCGGGCCGTACTTGCGTTTGTCTTTCTTGGCCTTGCGAAGAGGGCAATTGATATGGCAGTGGAATACTCGACTGAAAGAAAACAGTTTGCGTCCCCGCTTTACGATTTTGAGCTCATACAGGAAAAGCTGGCGTATATGTACACGAAATACGAAAGTGCAAGGCTCCTCTCACTGCGTGCCATAGAAAAGCTTGACGAGGACAGGTCCGATCCAATTTATGCATCCTCATCAATCATGTATGCGGCTGAATCGGCAGAATACATAGCAAGGGAAGCAATCCAGATATACGGGGGATACGGGTACCTTAAGGATACCGGCATAGAATACCTGCTGAGGGATGCGATACTTGGCCAGATAGGAGCAGGTACGACTGAAATGAGGAAGAAAGTTATTGCAAAAGCCATGATCCGGAACTATAAAAAATACGGGAGGTTTGAGGCATAAACTGTATCGAATAAAGAAATTCCTGATCTGTGTTAACTCAAAAAGAATTAAATATATACTTTTAGTTGCCAATATATGTATGCGTACAATCCCACCAGGGAAATGATAGAGAGCACAAATATATTCAAATTTGCGAAGTACAATAATATAAAAGAAATTAAAGATCTTTATGCACGGGCCGATTCTGATCCTGAATGGTTCTGGGATTCTCTTGTCAGGTACCTCGGCCTTTCCTTCTTCAGGAATTACGATAAAGTGCTCGATACAGGCCATGGAAACGAGATGGTGCGCTGGTTTGTGGGAGGGCGTGTCAATATCTCATACAATGCTGTTGAAAGGTACAGTAACGAAGAGAAAGCAGCCATTATTTATGAGAGCGAGGATGGAAGTACTGTTTCCATATCATACAAAGAACTTGATCAGTATACGGGAAAACTTGCAGGTTCCCTGAAGAAAGCTGGCATAAAAAAAGGGGATCGCGTTGGAATATATATGCCGTTCAATGCAAAGAGTGTTATTGCCTTTTATTCCGTGTTAAGGATAGGTGCGGTTGCGGTTCCAATGTTTTCTGGCTATGGAAGGGAAGCGGTGGGCGTCAGATCCATGGATGCAGGCATAAAATGCCTTTTTACATCATATTCTTACATGCGGCGGGGCAGGGAGATAAAGATGATCGATACTGCCAGGAGTATTGATATTCCAAGGATAGTAGACGGCCTCACGCATCCATCAAATGAAGAATACAATTTTGATGAATTCATGAACGGCGGAGATTACGTTGCAAGCGAAGCTACGGATTCTGAGGATCCTGCGATAATACTATACACCTCCGGCACAACCGGTAAACCAAAGGGTACGGTTCACGTGCACGGCGGAACGCTGGTGAATGTCACAAAGGAGGTTTGTTTTTATGCCGATATGAATGAAAGCGATACAATATTCTGGGTAACAGATCTTGGATGGATGATGGGCCCGTGGGAACTCATCGGTGCAAATGCACTGAAAGGAACCGTATTCCTTTACGACGGCGCTGTGGATTACCCCGATAAATACCGGTTATGGAAGATCATAGAAAAAAATAAGGTGAGCATTCTCGGGATATCACCAACGCTCATCAGGATGTACAGGTATGATGGTATAAACAGGCCGATGGATGGCGTAAGGGTATTCGCTTCAACGGGGGAACCATGGGATGAAGAAACATGGCTGTATCTCTTTAATGTTCTTGGAAACGGAAAAATACCGATTTCAAATATTTCCGGAGGGACTGACATAATAGGGTGCTTTCTTGCATCAAACCCCGCAATACCCCTCAAACCGACATGCCTCTTCAGGGGCCTCGGTATGAACGTTTCCGTTTTTGACGACGGTGGAAACGAGATCTACAATAAGATAGGCTACCTGGTTGCAAAGAAGCCATCACCCTCCATGACACGCGGGATATGGGGGAATTACGATCGATATATCGAAACATACTGGTCGAGATTCACCGGAGTCTGGTTCCATGGCGACTGGGCTATGATGGATGAAGACGGTTATTTCTATCTCTACGGGAGATCAGATGACGTGATCAAGGTGGCCGGCAAACGTGTAGGCCCCGGGGAGGTCGAAAATATTGCCATGGAGGTTGAAGGTGTCGAGGAATGCGCAGTCATAGGCGTTCCGGATAGGATGAAGGGTGAGGCGATCGCTGTATTCTACACGGGAACTGAATCGGAAAATGTTGAAGAACAGATAAGGCTGAAAATAGAATCTGCAATTGGAAAGCCTTTTTCCCCAAAATACGTGATAAACCTTGATGCTCTTCCAAAGACACGGAATGGAAAGATAATGCGACGGATAATAAAATCGGTGTTCACGGGAAAAGATCCTGGGGACGTGAGCAACATGGATGACACTTCCGTGATAGACGATATAAGGAAAAAATATCAGGAGATCAATAATGAACAGTAATTCAATATGATAAGCTTTTAATTATGCATTTTCCATAAAGTTTCTGAATTCCGGGGGAAAATCTTTAAAAATGGGAAAGTTAAAAAAGTTGCATTTGATAGAGATGATATAATGAAAATCACGCTTCATGACCTTGTCATAGGGGTCATCATACTGGCAATAGCCGCTTTCGTGGTGGAGGTCTCCCTTATAGTCGGTGCAATAACTGCCATTCTCGGGCTGCTTCTTGTGATCTTCGGGTTTGGAATGCCAACTTTCCCGGGGCAGGTCAATGCAAAGAAGGCAGAGGCCGGAATACGCTACCAGTGGTTCATAGAGGAGGGAAACAGGAGGATAAATGAGGGAAAATTCATGGTGGACAGGAATACATTTAACAGCAAATCGAAGGAAATATCTGAGGTTGTTTCAAATTCTTCACGCCTGCCTGAATTTGGCATAGATGCGGTTTACATCTATTATCCGGATTCCGAGGCCGCAGGAACCGCAAGGCAGAAGGTCCTGTCAAAGGGGATGGAAGCCGATATCCAGGAAGACAAAAATGGATGGATACTCAAGATAAAGTTCTGATCTGGAATAAGGTTAAAGATAAATGATTTATAGACAACTATTTAATCCATATCCATATCTTCAGGCATGCATTATGACGTAACCAGCGAAAGAATTGTTCACGGGCTAATCACGCTCTTTATACTGCGTGAGCTTCTGTCCGATCCAATGCATGGTTATGAGCTTCAAAAAAAAATTTCTGCCGCTATAGGAAGGCCGATGCCGCCGGGTTCCATATACGTGCTTCTTAAGGGCTTAAAATCCAGGAATCTTGTTTCATCTGAAAATGTTTCCAATGACAGGGGGCAGATGCTGACCATATACCATATAACCGATGATGGAAAGAAATTTCTCTGTTCGCATTCTGAATCCCTTATAATAGCCGAAAAAATAATAAGCGATCTCATTTCAACAGTTGCGTCAATTGAGGGCAAAAAGCAGTGAATTCAGGGCTTTTCCGATCCCGTTTCCAGCACAAATAAGTCGGGTACATGTATACATTAACTACTTATAGATAAATAATATATCCATATATGCCAGGAATTAAGGTTATAGCAGCCCCGGGGCCGGTATCGTTTCCGCTGGTCGCAGCAGGGGATGAAAATTTTGACATAGAATTTTCAAAGGATGGAACTGCCGGAATAGTTCTTGATTCATCTGTTTCGCTGGTTAAGCGTGGAATAAAGCCGAATGTGTCACTTATCAGGAAGCTTTCTCTGATTTCACCGGGAATAGGAAAAAACATAGCGCTGTGGAGGCGAGGTAGTTCCAACGATGTCTTGATGCATGCAGTACTTGATTTGAAAAATATAAATTCCAGTATAATTTATGCCGATACGCAGAAGGATGTTATGGATCTTCTGAAACGTGGCGTTGCAGATTCTGCGGTTATTCTATCCGCATCTGGAAAAGGCATATCCTTTGAGGAGATCCTTGAAAGCCATGGAATAGCGATGCCTGGCAGCTGTGCAGCTTACGTATCTCCAGAACACAGGAAAATTTTTGAAAGGGCCTATAATCTTGGAATAGAAAGGATAAAAACAGATCCTGAGGAAACCGGCAGATATGTAGCATCCGTGCTTCCGGTAAAATTTGACTGGAATTTCATACATGCCTCCATAAATGGGTCAGAAGCCGGTGTTCATGATACAGGGGGAATTTCGGATTTTGAAAAACTGGTGCAGAAACACCTTTGAAAAGGGTATTTACACGAATTACAGCAGGTCATTGATTTTTGCGATGTATCAGTGATATCAATATCCCGTTCTTTCAACTCCCCGGATAGAATACGTATAACAGCTGCTTTTTTCAATAATGATGCTTATAGGGGCCATAATGCCTTCCATTTCGGGCATAACAGTAAACACCATAGAGTCTATATTTTCATTTATAGCTCTGCTTCCTGTAATACAAGTAATTATTGCATTGTCAGGAGAAAATAATTCCAGGCAGAAGATCCACCGGAACGTGGGTTTCTGCATAAAAATAAGATTTTTTAAGAATGTTATATTTTATTTGTTACCAATTCTGGAATTTCCGTTCTGGATGTGGACGGAGTTAATACACCGGTATAGAAGACAATGATTGCCACAGCAAACACCATCAGCAGGTCATACGGGTACCGTATTATATCCAGGTT
The DNA here is from genome assembly GCA_031961205.1 of Thermoplasmataceae archaeon. Lineage (GTDB taxonomy): Archaea > Thermoplasmatota > Thermoplasmata > Thermoplasmatales > Thermoplasmataceae > JAVRLS01. The sequence continues at coordinate 8,076 of JAVRLS010000004.1, forward strand.
ATAGCTTCCTATGTACGATATAACCGGTATAACAACAAGCATTACAACAATCCAGATCCCGCTTTTGAGTCCCGGCATCATAGCCTTTCTATTGAATATAAACAGCAAAAATCCTGCGAAAGCTATGATACTCATATAAAGGGTATCCGGGAAGCCTGACCAGTATATTATAAGGGCGGACAATGCGAAGGCAACCGGTGCGATGATCCTGGCATATGGAAGCCTGAACCCTTCCCGGGAATCAGATGTATTCCTTATGATGATCAGGGATACGGGCCCGCTCATATATGCTATTATTGAGAGTCCGGAGTTTATCGATACAAGGGACTGCCATGAAGGAAAGGGAAGGACGAACAGAACCATAATTATGAAATCGAAGAGAAGCGAATAAAATGGAACATTTCTTGAGTTCAGCCTGCTGAGTTTTCCCGGCAGGAAACCGGTAGCGCTTATCTGATAACTGACGCGTGCAGTTGATGTCTGGTATATATTGCTCGTGCCAAGTGGAGATATGACGCCATCAAACATGAGCACGGCTGCAAGTGTTCCCAGGCCTAGCATCGACGCAAGCACAAGCATCGGCCCGTTCCTGTATGACGATTCGGCTATTGAGGCCCAGCTGCCGGGATCCATGCCATTCCACTGGAACGATCCTATAAATGCTATCTGGACAAGAACGTAAAGCACAGTTGCAATTCCAACGGAAAGGAATATTGCCCTTGGAACGGTTTTCTGCGGGTTCTTTGCCTCCCCGGAAAGTTCAACTGCCTGCCTGAATCCAAGGAATGAGAATGCTATGCCCGCGGCCGGTACTGCCGTGAAAATATTCTGGTAGCTTATGCCACCCGTATAGGCAAAATTCTTAATTGAAAAAATTGTGAATATGAAGAAGAAACTAGTTATGACCGGTATCAGTATCTTGAGGTATGACACATAGTTGTTGACCTTTGATGTGGTTCTTATACCGGTGGAATTTATGACGAAGAATACGAATAAAAGGGCAATAGCAGCCAGTACGCCCCTTGTCGTGAGAAAACCGGATGAATTTATGAGTCCTGGAAATATGAAACTCATGTAAGTTATTGAGGCTATGGTCTCCAGCGGTGGTGTTGATGCGTAACCGAGAAAAAGGGACCATGCATTGATTGTGCCCGCTACATTTCCGTTGGTATAGTACGGATAGGCGGCTGCAGCACCGGCCATAGGCATTTTGCTTCCCAATTCCGCATAAACGAGAGCAAGAGTCACGATTATTACGGCGCCAACCAGCCATGATATTATGGAATAAGGCCCTGCTATTGAAGACGCATAGAAAGCTGAAAAAAGCCATCCTGAACCAACCATCCCAGTAACTGAAGCCATTGTGAGTTCAACCACTCCAAGTTCTTTCCTGAGCATGACTGCAAATTTTTTCTGCATTTATAAAAACTGTGTCCACTTTTCGAATTTTTGAGAACAAATGTCTAATAATAGACAAGTATATCCATAAATATGAAGATAAGCAGGGAAGTGGAATCGTACATCAGGAGGAATCCTGAAGTGATGAAATGCCTTGGAAGAGGGTTGATTAACCTCTCGGCTCTGTCGAGGGACATCATGAAGGAACTGAACATCGACAACTTTGATGCCATCGAGGCGGCACTAAAAAGGATGCACATCGGGTATGAGAAGAATGAATATGAGGATATACTTGCAAAATCCAGCATTGAATCATATACGAACATTTCTGTTTTAATCCTGAAGCCTAAAAGCGATAATCTGAAGCTCGCTATCAATATAATAGACAGAATGATGATGAACTATAACAGATTCCGTATAATTCAGGGCATTCAGGGCGCTGTTCTTGTTGCAAATGATATTGATGCTGAAAAGATAATGAGAATCATACCTAAAAATGAAATTATAGAGGTTAACAGGGGGCTCTCCGAGATCATAATAACAAGTACGTACTCAATAACTTTCACAAGGGGTTATGTTGCGCATATATCATCACTTCTGGCAGGAAACGGCATCAACGTGATCCAGATAGTATCGTTCTACACCGATGTGACCTATATAATTTCAGTTGAAGATCTCACAAAGGCTTTCCAGGTGATAATGAATGAGATAAACAGGATAAATTCAAAGAAATGAATTTAAAATAATATACATATATATAATAAAATATAGGTATTTTCAGAAAATTTATAAAGAAAGTCATCTTATGTATTTTATGAAGTATAAGAGCAGGAATGTTTACATGGTGTCCGGTGGGGTAACCAAATTTACAAAATCGGCACCTGATATGGATTTTCGGCTTCGTGTAAAAAAGGCGTTTGATTACGCAATGAATGATGCTGGAATAAATCTTAAGGATATAGACGGATCTGTGGCATCATACTTCTCTGACCATTTCCAGAGGCAGTTGATGGCAGGAATAATGGTGCAGGATTATCTCGGGCTCGTGCCAAAACCTGGCAAGAGAATTGAAGGCGGCGGTGCTACAGGCGGTCTGGCATTTCAGGCAGGGTACGAGGAAATAGCGTCCGGCCGCATGGATACATGTGCAGTTTATGGTTTCGAAACAATGTCTCATGTGAATACCTGGAAGGGAAATGAGTTCATAGCCCTTGCCAGCGATACAAATTTTGATTACCCCCTGGGTGGTTTTTACACAGGATACTATGCAATGATGGCAGTCAGGCATATGCATGAATTCGGGACTACGGTCGAGCAACTTGCGAAAGTTTCAATAAAAAACCATGGGAATGCACTGCACAATCCATATGCGCAGAGCCCGATGAAACTAACGGTCGAAGATGTGCGAAACTCGCCCATGGTGTCGTATCCGCTCACAAGGTTAGACGTCTGTACCATGTCAGATGGTGCAGCGGTCGCAGTACTTGCGTCCGAGGACAAGGCATTTGAAATAACGGATCATCCTGTGCTGATAAAATCCATAGGCACAGGTACGGATACTATGCGTCTTTCCGATCGCCCGTTCGGAACGGTCCCCCTTCTGCCGAATGAAACAGAATCTGATTACAGAAATCTTAAGTATCCCGGTGTCCACTCTTTCCGCGCTGGCAGAATGGCTGCCAAGGAAGCATACGAAGCGGCCGGAATAACGGATCCGATCAATGATCTTGACCTTATCGAGCTCCATGATGCGTACACATCGTCAGAAGTCCAGACATATGAAGATCTGGGCCTGTGCAGGTATGGCGAGGGAGGCAAATTTGTGGAAGAGGGAAAATCGGCTCTCAGGGGAAAGATACCTGTGAATCCGTCAGGAGGACTGCTCGCGGCAGGGCATCCCGTGGGTGCCACCGGAATAATGCAGTCCGTATTCATGTTCTGGCAGCTCCAGCATACCGTAAAAAAGCACTTCCACGACGACTATCTGCAGGTTCCCAACGCAAAGAGGGGGCTCATACACAGCCATGCCGGAACCGGGACATATGTTACGGCCACAATAATGGAGGCGGTAAAATGACATTGAATCCAGATGCAAAACTTCCGGAGGATGAAACCGGTACGGTGGTTTTCAAAACAGATCCGCTGATAATAAAATCGCACTATGAGATCGATTATATGCATAGTTACGCCGAAGACAGCGAATTTTTCAGATCCCTGGGAAAGAAGAAGATCATGGGAAGCAAATGCAAAAAATGTGGCTATGTTTATGCGACACCCAGATCCCATTGCATGTTCTGTGGTTCAGAGACTGAATGGTTCGAGCTTCCTACAAAGGGGAAGATACATACCTTTACGACATGCTATTTCAGCGGTGAGGAATTCCTGAATGAAACTCCGTTCAATCTAATAATGGTTGAATTTGAGGGGGTTAATTCGCTTTTCATGAGCAGGCTCATTGGCGCGGACACGTCCGACATGTACATAGGCATGCCCGTTAAGGCAAAATTCAGGAGAAACCAGAGGATGAGCGTAACGGATATATACTTCGTTCCGGATATAGAGAAATAAAAATGGCACATGATGAGGCCGCAGTCGGCATAATAAAAAATTCAAACTATATTATTTTTATCAGGAGAAAGGATCGTAAAGGAGATCCATGGTCTGGTGATATTGCCTTCCCCGGCGGATTTATAAAGGAAGGAGAGAGTCCGGAAGAGGCTGTTTTAAGGGAAATAAGGGAAGAGATATCGGTAACCCTCAGCATGGAAAATATAGAACGTGAGCTTCCAGTACAAAGGCCAGTTTCAGCAAATATAAAGGTGCATCCATTCATCCTGCACACCAGTAATATTGAAGACATGAAACCCGGCGATGAGGTGGCGGAGATCAGGGAGATAGAGATAAACCAGCTTAAAGAAAATTATGATCCAGTCAGGGGCAGGACCTTTGAATTCCGTGGATGGATAATATGGGGCCTGACGGCCAGGATACTTACCGAATACATGGCAATCAAAGATTGATTTTTACAAAAATTTGAGCACAAAAGCCACTGAGCTTGCGATGTGGATGGAGTGCGAAGGGTTTATTAGAAATAACGATTTCATATGCAAGTACCGTGGGGTACACGGGAATTTAAGCCTGATAAGCCACCCGAAAGGGATGGTTGAAAATCGATTAAGACCTTCATATCGGTGAAGAAGGCACTGTCGATGAAGCAGGAACCTCCAGTCGCTTGCGATGGAGAGGATGTCAGAGGGAATGCCATGTCCCGTCCTTAAGGAATTCTATTTGAATACGCCGTTCAGATAATCCTTAAGATCCATGAGCCCCGCATCCAGGCTGTATTCATATGTAAAGCCGAAATCCCGCTTAGCCTTTTCTGAATTTGCTATCCGGCTCGGTGTATCTCCTGCCCTTTTCTGGCTGTGGATAATCTCTGTCCTGTAATCGAAAAGATTTTCTATTATCCCGGCAAGATCATTCGTGGATGTTCCCTTCCCGGTTCCAATGTTATATTCCCCATTTGCATTATTCTTAATAGCTAAATATACGGCCCTGGCAACATCCTTAACGTAAATGTAATCCCTGACATCATTTCCATCTCCATAGATGTTGATGGGTTTTTTTCTGAACATGCTTGCCATGAAAAGTGTTACTGCACCCCAGTATGCACTGTTTTCCCTTCTGATTCCGTAGACATTGAAGAATCTCAGGGTAGTCGTTTTCATGCCGTATGTTTTTCTGAATACCTTCATATATATTTCTGAATTCAGTTTTGAAGCTGCGTATGGAGATGCAGGGCATAATGGATCATCCTCAGTTACAGTTCCTGGCCGATCAAGGTATACAGAACCGGAGGAAGAATAAACAACATTTTTGACGTTGTTTTTCTGGCTGTAAGAAAGGGTATTCATAAGGCCGGTTAAATTCACATCATGATAGGGAAGTGGATTCGATACCGATTTTGCCAGATCGCCGAGGCCAGCAAGGTCAACAACATAATCCATCCCTTTAATCTCTCTGCTCAGGAGTTCCCTGTCCAGGACATCTCCCCTTATTATGCTTATATTATTTTTAACATGTTCCAGGTTTTTCATGCTCCCGGAAGAAAAATTATCGAGAACCTTAACTTCATAATTGTTGCTCAAAAGAACATCTACAAGGTTTGATCCAATAAAACCTGCACCACCTATAACTAAAACGCTTTCCATGAAAAGAAATGATAAAATAGCTTAAAGAATTTGTGATACAATCCATCAATATTTATAAAAGGCTATCCCTGTAAATATTTGATGATTGCAAAGATAATTTTAATCCATCAAGTGGATAATGTCCAGAATGCTATTTTCCACAATTTTATCCGGTAAATGGCCTATAAATAGGATTGAAGTTTATGAAAACTTCAAAAATAATATTTTCAGTCAACAATTTTAACGGTTTTCACAACCACTGACGTAACCGGTTTGTCATTTCTGTCTGTCTTTACCTTACTTATGGCATCAACAACATCCATTCCTTCGGTTACCTTCCCGAAAACCGGGTGCTTTTTGTCAAGATAATTGTTATTCACGACGTTTATGAAAAACTGGCTTCCACCGGTATTTGGACCAGCATTTGCCATAGCTATTGTACCGCGGTCGTTTCTGTTATTCTTGCTGAATTCATCTTTTATAGAGTAACCCGGCCCGCCTGTACCATTACCCTTTGGATCCCCGCCCTGTATCATGAAATCCTTGATAACTCTGTGAAATACGGTACCGTTATAAAATCCCTTCGCCACAAGTTTTTTAAAATTATCTGTAGTTATTGGCATTTCCCTGTCAAATAGTTCTATTTTAAAATTGCCTGCGCTCGTTTCAAAAATTGCTGATGACATTTCGATCATGCGAATATTGCAAACTTCATAACAAATCTTTTGTTTTGCTTTGACTTATATGAATCTATGGAAAGATTAAATTTTATCTTTACGAGAGTGTTGTGGGTACACAATTTACAAAGCAGTCCCAGCTGTAAAAGATAATTGATCGCATTAAATATTAAGGGATATATAATGTATTAAAACATTTCTGATGTTAAATTTAAAATACATATCTTATTTATCAGTAGTATGGAAAAATCATTGAGGGACTATCAGTTTTTTTTATATGTGATACTATTTGCGGTTTCCATAGTCGTGTTTGTGATTTCCGCAAATCAGCTACTATTCCATGAAAGCCTGCTAAATCAGCTTTCATTCAATGTTGGATACTGGATATACTGGATCTTTGCTCTTTCTCTTATTTTTGCCTTAACATTCATTTACATGGTTTTTAGTGTCATAAAAAACGCTTCAAGATTTGAAGAACTGATAAACAGCACCAGCAAAAGTACTTTTGTAAAAAACCTAAAAGAACTTGAGATAATTTCAAAAAAATTGGGCAAAAGTTATATTATCCAGTTAAAAACTGCAAAGGAAAGATGGAAGGTTAAGTAATAACCTTTTTAACAAATTCCGGAAGGCTGAACGCTCCATGAAGCACGTCAGAATTAAAATACCTGCCATTTTTAAGCACATTTCTTGGCACCATATCGGCATCTGAGGCAACTGTAAATGACCAGAAACCGCTTGGATAGGTTGGAATAAAGCCGGTGTATATCTTCACATTTTTGAAAACCTCTTTAAGCCCGTGATATGCCAGCTGCAGGGCCTTAGGCTGATAAAATGGAGATCCGGACTGAGTAACAACAATGGAATGTTCATTCATTACGGATTTGACATTCTTATAGAAGTCAACAGAAAATAAACCCTCTGCGGGGCCTTCAGGATCCGTTGAATCTATTATAACAAAGTCATATTTTTCTTCCGTTTTTTTCATATATTTTATCCCATCATCTATAACCAATTTAACCCGCCTGTCCGAAAACGATGATGACAGTTCTGGAAAATACTTCTTTGATACTTCCACGACCTGGCCATCTATCTCAACATTGACTATATTTTTCAGCCCGAGATCAAGAAGCCTCCTTGCCGCGCCCCCGTCTCCTCCACCTATTATGAGGGCATTTTCCGGTATTTTTTCCGAAAGATGATAGGGTACCATCGTTATGAGCTCATGATAGATGTATTCATCCCTCTCAGTCAGCTGAACTGTCCCGTCTATAGCCAGAAGTTTTCCAAAATCATATGTATCGAACAGATCAATCCTCTGATAATCTGTCTTTATTGATAGCAGCTGATCTTTTACCCTGAACGATAATTGCAGGTTATCCGAGTACCTTTCTGAGAACCAATTTTCTATTAATCTCATAGGCAAATATTTCAGGTATCTATATAATTTTTCTTGCTGATTGAAATATGATCTTTGCAGTTTATGATTTTACAAAAGCGGTGTGCCGGTCACATTCAAAGAATGTCCCGTCCAAATGTACGATCCAGCAACACTAATAGGACGGGAAACCATTCGTTAAGTGCGGTAAGCAATAGAGATATTACGAAGGAAACGATAACGTTATATGGATAGAGATCAGCTCCTCAAAGAACCGGTTAAAGATCTGAAAGTTGCGTCTAATTCAACTTTAATGGATCTCATGGAACAGTTTGGAAAAATAGGCGGATTTACAGCGGCGAAACTTTATGAATCGTACAGTATAATCAAGGACATGTTTTCAGAGGAAAATACAACATTTCTTTCATTCCCTGCGGATATAATCTCCACAGGGCTGCGCGGTGTTATAAATGAAATAGTAAAGAGAAAACTGGTTGATGTGATAATAACAACTTCCGGAACTCTTGACCACGACATAGCAAGATCCTACAAAAATTATTACTGCGGTTCATTCAATTACAGTGACATAGAACTGAGAGATATTGGTATAAACAGGCTCGGTAACGTCCTTGTACCGGATGAAAGTTACGGAATCATAATAGAAAACAAAGTTATGCCGGTGCTTGAAAATCTGTACTCTGAAAAAAAGGAATGGCCTCTCGTGGACCTCATTAAACGGTTTGGCCTCAGCATAAAAAATGAAAGCTCAATACTTTACAATGCAGCAAAAAACGATATACCTGTCTTTGTTCCAGGTATAACTGATGGATCATTCGGATCCCAGCTGTGGACCTTTTACGAAGAGCATCATGATTTCAAGATAAACCTCTTGGAAGATGAACACAGAATCTCTGATATAATATTCGATGCCAAAAAAACCGGTGCAATAATGATCGGTGGTGGGATATCAAAGCACCATACCATATGGTGGAATCAGTTCAGGGACGGCCTGGATTACGCTATATATATGACTACCGCGCAGGAATATGACGGGTCGCTATCCGGTGCAAAACTGGAGGAGGCAATTTCATGGAAGAAGGTGAGGCCTGACGCACGGTTTGTCAACATATACGGAGACGCCACGGTAATGTTTCCCCTGCTTATGGCTCCATTTCTTTAAGTATTGATAAATGATCGGGTGAGACCTGCCAGGAATATGGAATAGATAAAACCATAAGCGTAAAAGTTTGAACGGAACGCACCGCAAATCTCATTTAACTAGTATTTTAATGTCAATCGGTTTCATTTTTTATTCACCTTAAAACATTTACCATCTCTGTCAAGTCAAAGTGTTAAAAACAAAATATTTATTAATTTATAACTAATATTAGTTTATGGAACTTTTAAATATAGGTGATACTGCGCCTGAATTTGAAACGATAGATCAGTCAGGATCAAAAATAACACTGAGCCAGCATAAAGGAACTCCGGTTGTTTTATACTTCTATCCGAAGGATAACACGCCCGGATGCACCACTGAAGCCTGCAATTTCAGGGATAATTTCGCTGAATTTGATAAAAGGGGCGTTAAAGTTATAGGTGTAAGCTTGGATTCCCCGGATTCGCACAAGAAATTTTCTGAAAAATACGGCCTGAACTTTACGCTGGCCTCTGACAAATCAAAGGAAATATCCAGAAAATACCACGTTCTTGGACTTGCTACGGCAAAACGGGTGACGTATATAATAGACGGCCAGGGTAGGATAGCGTATGTATACCAGAAGGTCACACCGAAGGAACATGCCGCTGAAGTTCTTAAAAAAATGAGGGAACTTGGCCTGATAGCCGAATAATAAAATTATTTTTCTTAAAAAACCGCAGTTCTGTTATTGTCCATAACAATAAACGCGACGAAAATCGAGGACATTATCCACAGAAGCGATATAACAAGGAGTATCATATTGTCTAATAAAACACTTATAATGAATAAAATTACAGGGATCACGTATTTCAGTAGACCCCAGAAAAGATCATAGAAATCCATGTAGACTCATCCGAACAGTGAGCTCAGTCCTGACATGGCCTCTTCTTCTTCCTGTTCCTTATTTTCCTCTTTCTTCTTCTCTTCCTTCTTTTTTGGCTCCTCTTTCTTTTCCTCTTTTGCAGGAGCTGCAGCAGAAGCTACCTGAGCTACGGTTGCATTTTTAAGGACATCGTCTATATTGACATCTTTCAATCCTGAAACGAGAGTTTTAAGTCTTGCCTCATCAACCTTAACTCCAGCCCCTTCAAGCACTTTCTTGAGTTTCTCTTCATCTATTTCGTTTCCTGCTGAATGCAGCAGAAGCGCACCATATACATATTCCATCTTTCATTACCTCCTTATTCAAATAAGGGATCATTGTCCCTCTGAAATCTTCTCATCAACTGGCGAATCCTTTTTCTTGTTTTCGGATTCCGTTTCTCTACCTTTATTCAATTCATTGTTTAAAACTATCGCATTAACGTTCGCCTTTGCAAGAAATGTCTTTGCATTTTCTTCCGTTATGAAAGTAGCAGCTATAGCTATTGCGTCTGCACTGATTTTGGCACCTGAAATGAACTCTTCAATGGTTTCCGGTGTGAAGTAGCCCGCGGATTTGGCCATAACCTTTGCATAAGTATAAGCGACCGCCAGATCCTGTGAAATTCTTTCCGCCGTCATTGAAAGTACATCCGGTGTGAATATTATCCCGTCACTATAAAGGGTGAGAAGCTGAAGTCCAACATCTATTGGTTTTATGTCCAGTATAGAGATTATCTTCGCTTTATCTTTTGATATAACCTCTCCTTTCTTTACGAGGACAGCCTCCTTCTTAATAGATATTTTGCCCTTTTCCACTCCTGTTGTCAGTCCTATTTTTTGAAATTCAGTCATCATTGGGCCCGGTGGAAATGAAGTAACTGAAGGCTCAACAATGATATCTTCCGGAGCAATTTCTCCGCCTCTTGGGGCACTTTTTTGCATAGTCTCAGTAATGGTCTTATAAATTTCTGCCGGACTTGAATTTGATGTTATTACAGCGATCTGCCCGTTAGAAGTTTCTATCAGCGGATTGAGTTTTTCATTTCCGGTTTTTTCTATGCCTTTAAAAAATAATTTTCTTCTAGTTACTTTTATGTTAATATTCTCTTTCGTCTTTCTTCTAATATCCTGCATTTGTCTTGCTCTTATACCCTTGATACTTACTACAGCAGTAACATGTGAACCCTGGATCTTCTCTGTTAAATCATTAACAATCTGTGTTTTCTGCTTGTTTACTCTGGTCATTTCTTAACACCTGCCTTGATTTCTGCAGATTTACCCATTGTCGTTTTTACATAAATGCTCTTAATGCTTGAACTTCCACGCTCGAGTTTGCCGGTTACCCTGTTAAGAACTGCAAAAATATTCTCACTGAGTTTTTTCACATCCATCGATCTCGTACCTACGGCCACATGCATTGTAATGGAGTTTCTGCTTCTTACCTTCACCGTGTTTTTGAGGTTTTTTATAAGCGCAGTAGGATCCTGCCCTGGCGGCACAGGCCTTGGCATTTTTCCTCTCGGTCCCAGAACCTGTCCAAGACTCTTTCCTATATTGGTCATAAGAGGTGCCTCTGAGACAAAGAAATTAACATCATTAACAATTTTCTTAAAAGCTTTTTTGTCATCCGCAAATTTTGAAATGTCCTCCGGGCCAAAGATATAATCAGCATTTCCTCTAGCCTTAACATTCATTTCATTTGATCCGAATATGGCAACCTTAAGATCTTTCCCTCTTCCATTAGGAAGAAGTATTTCCTCATTGATCCTGTTCTTAGGGTTTGTCATATCAACATCTTTGAGATTTATGGCTATTTCAATGCTTTCCTCAAATTTCCTTTCTGGAGAATTTTTCTTTATGTATTCAACAGCCTCATTAATATCATTAACTTCCACTGGAATCACCACTAAAATTTTAGAATTTTATCTCTCCTTTACTGATAAGATTCTGAACTTCTTTAGGATCTTTACCATCAACATTTATTCCAAGTGAAACGCATGTTCCAAGAACTTCAAGCACAGCTTCCCTCATACTATTTGAAAGCATTGATCCCATTTTAGTCTTCGCTACATCAACTATCTGATCCATTGTTGCGTTACCTGCAACGGATTCCTTTCTCTTAGCGGCTCCTTTTTCAATGCCAAGCTTCTTTTTCAGAAGAGCAGACGTAGGAGGGATACCAACTGTAATCTCGTATTTCTTTATCTCGGGGTTAACTACAGTAATGGTAACGGGTACCTGCATACCCTGAAACTCTTTTGTCTTCTCATTTATGTCTTTCACTACCTGTGCCACGTTAAGTCCAAGTGGACCCAGTGCAGGTCCTATAGGTGGTCCAGTAGTGGCTTTGCCACCTTCCACCATGGTTTTAACTGATTGTGCCATAACTTACAACCTCTACAGTGTTTTTTCTATATATTATTATTGTATATATCGTTATCTCAAACTGTAACCTATCTTCAGATCTGTTGTCTTTCAATAAAGTTCCTGGGAAGAATTACCCTGACCCCATCATATCCGGTGTACCGGCGGCGCCAGGATAACGAGAAATGCACCGGAATCTGGCATTGTCATGTATTTAGCAGTTTAACTGATGTATTCCAGATAGCTATCGCCGGTTACAGACTTTTTTACAAGAATCGATACACTTTTAAACATGAGTTTCGCACGATTTATAGCGGGATAATTACTTCCAGTACCCTATTTTACGGGATGAGAATATAGTACCAATCCATTTCAGGTAGTGTACCAGTGAGTATTCTTTCCGGAACAGGTACGTCAAGACGTTTAAGAACAGCATCTGACTCGGCCGATCCGATCCTGAACATGCCAATCCCGGAGGGGAATTTCACAGTAACTGCCTTTATTTCGGGCAGTACAGTTGCTGAGGCGGATATTGTCATTCCATTGACAGGTTTCATTTCGATCGGCCTTGAGATGAGCAGCGACAGGATAGTGATGCGGATCCGTAACGTTTAAAGCATATTGCGATATGATTACCGGGTGCATTTCATGAGATTTCCGGAAGATATTCTCAAGAGCAGGAGCAGAAGTATACAGGAAAATCTGAAACGTAATGGGCTTGATGCTGCGGTTATTCGAACGATGTCAACCTTCATTTATGTTACAGGCATAAAATGGATGAGGCCAAGCCTGATCATTCCGGCGGATGGCGAACCCGTTGTTCTTGTTGCGGATGGCGAAGTGGATGGGTTTAAATCCACAACATGGATAAAAAACGTTTTGAGTTATTCGGATGGTGGTCAGCTAATGGGCGAGGTTGTAAAATACCTGAAGGATACTGGCGCCCACCGTGTCGGGATGGAATATACACTGGAACGCGATACCTTTGCTTTTTTCTATGATCTCTTCAAGAAACTCAACCCCAGTATAGAAGTGGTGGATATAACTGAAAACCTTGGCGCAATGAAGATGATTAAGGACAGGTACGAAATTGATTGCATTGAAAAGGCTGGAAAGATCGTCTCATCCGTGGCAGAAGAGGTAAAGAATACTGTCAGGCCTGGAATGACAGAAACTGAATTGGCGGCAGAGGCCTATTACAGGCTGTACAGGGCCGGTTCTGAGGAGCCTCTTGTATACGTTAACGCAGGCCCGAACCCACGCGTACACGCTGAGCCGCTGTCCACAGTTAAGATCCCTGATAACGGCATCGTAACAATAACATTAGATGCCGATTTTATGAGATACTACGTGAACAAAAGTTTCACAGTTCCCGTTGGTGATCCCGGAGAGACTGCCAGGAAGGCTATTGAATGCTTAAATGAGGCACAGAGAATAGCCTCAGAAAAATCGGTTTCAGGAACAAAATTTATCTCTGTGATGACAGAGCTTGATAATCTTTACAGAAAATATGACATGCTTAAATATAGGGTAATAGGTTACGCGCATTCCGTTGGGCTGGAACCAGAGGAAAGACCTTTGACAACTATTATTCCCAAAGACAGGTTTGCTGAAATAAGGCAGGGCATGGTGCTGGCATTTGGGCATGCCCCATTGATGATACCTGGAATCGGTTCAATTAAGAATGAAGAGACCTATGAAATGGTCACAGATAGACCGCTGCGCATAACGTGAAAAAGCCGCAGATAAACATGGTGTCGAATATTATTCATGTAAAACCATAACCCCATCCTTAATAATCGGGGGCATCTGCACCATACATAGTATGGGCCCGACCGGATTCGAACCGGTGACCTCCGCCGTGTCAGGGCGACATCATACCGCTAGACTACGAGCCCATTATAACCGTATACAATAACTCTACTTTAATTTATAACGCATATTTATGCTTTTGCTTGAGAGATAACTGGTCAGTATGAAGTGAACGAATTCAATTATCATGGACCTGGATGTCTCCCCGAACCCCTTTTAATAACAGCATTACGAGAAATAGTGTCCATTGCCTTGCATATGTTGAATATCGCCTCCCGTCTTTTGACGGATGTCCGGAAGTTATGGGTTTCTTCATATACACAGCATGACGTGGAATCCATGTACCCGTATGGTGATACCCTGATATTATCAGAGAATTTTCTATTCCCATCTACTTAAAAACAGGATATCTCCTGAAACATCATGTACATCAAACTCACCAGTTGCCTTAAGAGACATCATTTATTGCCATTTCTTGAGTATGTCGAATATTCAAGAAGAGCTATTATAAACTCCGCATGGCTCCATACCAGTGGCGAAACTGAATGTGGTTCTCCAGTATATGGATTCACCTGCTCTGAAAATATTCCGGATTTCTGGCGATGTGATTTGACCCATTCAATGAGGGACCATGATCTTTCAAGGTTACCCGTCCTCATAAAGTATCTGGCCATCCATAATGTAGTTATTATCCATGGGTTCCCGGGTATATTTTTATCGTCCTTTATCCGCATATAATTATCATTCTCATAACGTGCTATTCCTCCGATGCCATTCACCCATAGCTTTTCCATTATTGCTTCCATGGTTGAAACAACCCTGGAGTTCGTAGGTTCTTTCATGTCGAATATAACTATCGAGGACAGGGCGCTATCCACAGTGAAGTCAGGTTTTCCATTTATAATAGCGCGTGCATAACGATTATACTCGTCCGAATAAAAGCGTTCATCGAATGCCTTATACATCCTGTCAGCTGCTTCTGTATATTTTCTCGAAAGGTCCTGGTCTCCGAAAACATTGGCAAAATTTGAAGCCGCTTTAAGGGCGGCATATACGGTTGATACAGTATACGCATGGATACCATACCGTTCCTCCCACAGATCGAACGATTCTCTGGGAAGACCATCATCACCAACAAAGTTTGACATGAATTCTGCAGATTTCAGTACGAGATCTTCATAAAACGGAGCTGTAAAGCCTATGTCGTTGTATTTGTTGAAATATTCCCATAGAACCCACACAAGCAATGCAGTTTCATCTTCCTGTATAGGATAAATCTGTTTTCCATTCATTATATGTGGCAGCCAGCTGCTGGCAAGTTTTCCGTCCACATTGTATTTATGGTACATATAACCTTCTTTCGACAGCAGGGATGTTGACAGTGCGAAAAACCTTCTCGCCGTCTGGCTGTGCCCTGATATGCTCAGTGCATATGATGCAATAGCTGCATCCCTGGGCCACATATAATAATAGCCATCGTGGCTCATCTTCAAAATATCACTGTCACAGGACGCGGCTATAGCTCCCAGGGCATTTGCATGGCTCTTTGTAACGAATAATGATCGCCTGAACAGTGCATTTGTGTTGGAATCAATACTCGGAGAAACTTTTGATGACCATAATTCCCAGTAATTGGTTGTCCTTTTCATGAGTTTTGTGAGATATTCCAGACTTACATCCTTTGCCAGATCTTCTATATCGCCGTAGCTGTGGCCAGAGATTATATAGTAATAAAGATAGAACTTCTTTCCAGGATCAATATCAAAGGAATGGCGTATAACAGAATCCACGGACCCGATGGATACCGGATTCATAGATAATTCATTGTCTTCGGCATCTTTCCAGGTCCCCTTCAGATTTCCCACATCCTTTACACCTGTTGCATACTGATCCATCTGTTTACCATTTTCGTCCATGGTTGAAGCTAGGAAATAGCGCCCCTCCTTGTAATGAAGAATGCCATTAAATTCCGGATAAAAGGCTGCGGTATCTCCAATATCATTCCCGTAAATGTAAAAATTCTGATGAAAAAACAGCTTGATATTTTTTCTTTCATTGCTTTTATTGGTTACGGCAATATATCTGATATATACATCCTTATAAATATCAACAAAATCCCGATTTTCAAATTCAATACCGTCAGATGAATAATCGATCACACCCACCATTGTATGATCGTAATAATCCATAAACTTTATCTGCGTGCGATCAAGCCATCTAAAATTGTTGTTTATGGAAAATCCGTACATGAAAGGATGCCCTGCAGAGTGATTCTCAGAGGCATATTTGGAATAATAAAAATCAACAATCCTGTAATCTTCATCAAAAGCCAAAAGCATCCGCCCGTTTCCAAGCGGAAGATACCTTACCATAAGGTGATATCAAACACCTGCTTTAAAACATTTTTGTACAAATTGCAATGTACCTTATGTCATACATAAAATTTTACCTTTTTTTAAAAAATAAGTACCGGCAGGAGGCATCTTCATTGACATAATTATCATAAAATAGGGTAAAATTTTAGCCCATTTGGAAACGTTTATCTATGAAATTGAATTCTATTAGTTATGGATTTTGATGAGGAATGGCTTATTGCAAACCGAAACGGATCCTATTCTTCATCTACAGTTTCCTTTGCAAACACACGGACATATCATGGAATCCTCATTAAATCGTCAGGAGAATTTTATGACAGGTATGTTCTTCTGGCTAAATTATTTGAAGAGGCTGTTTTTTCTGGAAAGAGATACAGCCTTGACACAAATTACTACGAAGGAGCTGTTTCACCCGAAGGTTTCAGGTTTATGGAAGACTATTCTGCGGTTCCATATCCTGTGGTGACGTTTAACCTGGACGGAAACAGAATCAAGAAAACACTGATCATTGATACGGATTCTGACAGCGTGGTTATAAGGTATGAATTTTCAAACAGGATTCCCGATAGTATCTCACTGTTTCCGCTTCTTGCGTTTCGAAGTTTCCATAAAACCATAAAAGCAGGAGAAAAAAAATTTTACATGGATGATGAAGGAGATTATTATAGATTTTCTGACGGTACTTTTTCCGTAGGGATTTCAAAGGCCGGAAAATTTGTGAATAAGGATTACTGGTATTATAATTTCAGGTATCCCGTTGAAGAGGAAAGAGGTACGAACAGCAGGGAAGATCTTTATATGCCTGGCTTCATAGAAATCAAAAATATTGAAAATCCGCTTGATATAACGGTAACTGCGGATGAGAATCCGGTTCCCGGTTTCAGTAAACTTCTCGAAAAATTTAAGAAGAGGGGAAATAACAATGAAAGGGATCAGTCAATAAGTGCGTTAAGAAGGAATTCATCTAATTTTCTGACGCATAACAATATAATAGCCGGTTTTCACTGGTTCGGTCCATGGGGGAGAGATGCATTCGTCTCGCTTCCCGGGCTTGTCCTTATTCCCGGAAACTACGAACTTGCCAGAAACATATTTGGCAATTATATCGCAAAAATGAATAAAGGCCTGATAGTTAACAGCTCATATGGAGACTCATACCAGTATTCTGCGGATTCTTCTCTGTGGTTCATATATTCACTTTACAAATATTATCAGTATTCCTCGGATAATTATTTTATATCTGCTACATACGATAAAGTAAAGGAGATAATCGATGCATACATAGAGGGAAACGATGATTTCTCCCTTGATGGAAAGATGATAAAGGTGAAGAATGCACCGATGACATGGATGGACGCAAAGGATGATGGCATAGCTTTCACCCCCAGGATCGGAAAGCCGGTGGATATAAATGCACTATGGTACAATGCCCTTAAATCCTTCATCTATTTCTCAAATATCGCGGCTAAAAGAGTCGATGATCGCGTTGTTGACATTGTTTCTGATTTCCAGAAAACGTTCATGAAAGAATATATAGTAGACGGAAAAATAGCTGATGTAATTGATCCTGTGGACACCTCGTTCCGCCCTAATTTCCTTTTTGCATACTCCCTTCCTTTTTCGCTTATGAATGAAAAAATATTTCTGGATAAATCAAGATCTGAACTTGCAACACCCTACGGAATAAGGAGTCTTTCTCCTCAAGATCCAGGCTTCAGGGGTTCATATGCTGGACCGCAGATTGAGAGGGATAAATCGTATCACAACGGAACGGTATGGCCGTGGCTGGCTGGCCCGTATATAACAGCGATGGTGCATAACGGATATGACGCACAGGATCTTTACAGATATTTTTCTCCGCTCTATTCCATGGCAAAAATACCTGAAATTTTTGACGGATTGAATCCGGAAAAGCCAAAAGGATGCATAATGCAGGCATGGAGCTATGCTGAGCTCATAAGGGCATACCATGAGGATATATCGGTTTCCGGAAGAAGAAATAAGATAGCGGGGATGAAACCTTGAAGCTCTCTGTTATAGGCTGGGAACTGCCGCCAGCCTTCTCTGGAGGCCTCGGCATACACACCTCCCATCTTTTTTCTATAATCGGGAAGATAGTACCGGTAGACATATACCTCCCGGATATGGGATTTTCATTTCCGTATTATCCTTTTGATATAAGGAAGATAAAGATAAACAGGGGCATAGCGGGCGGGCCGTATTCCCATGTAACAAACTTTGTT
Source organism: Thermoplasmataceae archaeon (assembly GCA_031961205.1). Taxonomy (GTDB): domain Archaea; phylum Thermoplasmatota; class Thermoplasmata; order Thermoplasmatales; family Thermoplasmataceae; genus JAVRLS01. The sequence continues at coordinate 26,578 of JAVRLS010000004.1, forward strand.
GATGCGGTTGACGATTACAATGAGAAGGTAATTAAAAATTTCAAGCCTGATGGCGTTTCAGTAGTTCACTGTCATGACTGGATAACATTCAGGGCAGGCATTGGAATAAAAAAGAAATACGGGATACCGCTGGTCATAACGTTTCACAGCACTGAATACGACAGATCTGCATATTTTAATCCACAGCTCGACATTATAAAAAGGGAAATTGAGGGAGCAGCGGAAGCTGACGCTATAATAACGGTTTCGGATCTGACAAAACGAATAATTGAAGAAGAATACGGCATTGACAGGAGAAAAATAACAACAGTTTACAATGGCGTTGATTCTCTGCCTTATCTTACAGGAAAAAACTTTGCCAGAGAAAGGCAGGTCCTCTATTTCGGCAGGATAACCAGCCAGAAGGGCCCAAAATTTTTTATGGAAACGGCCGAAAAGGTCATTGAAGAGGAAAAAAATGTCAGGTTCGTTATGGCCGGAACCGGGGATCTTTTTGAGGAGATGAAAAAATATGCACTTGACCATGGCATCGATGAGAAGGTTTTTTTCCCGGGCTTTGTTGGATTCCAGAAGGCCATAGAATATTATAAAAAATCATCGGTTTTTGTGATTCCGGCTATTTCAGAACCTTTCGGCATGACGGTACTGGAATCAATGGTTTCAGGAACTCCGGTTATTATGAGCAAAACTACGGGTGTAGGCGAAGCATTACATAATGCCCTTAAATCTGACTACTGGGATACTGATGTAATGTCGTCTTATGTGGTCTCAATATTAAATCACAGGAGCCTGCTTGATACCCTTTCACTGTATGGAAAATACGAGGGGCTCTCATTTACGTGGGAAAAGGCAGCAATGAAAACTATGGAGGTTTATAAGTCAATATGGAAGATATAGTCTTTTACTTTGAACTGCATCAGCCATACAGGCTCCGTCCGCTAAGAATGCAGGATAAAGTTGATCCGGGAGATATGTTCTGGGAAGAGAAAAACGGGGAAATCTTTAAGAGAATATCAGAAAACGCCTATATCCCGGCAACACAGACGCTTATGGAAAGCGGCATAAAATCAACTTTTTCACTATCAGGTACATTTGTAGAGCAAGCAATGAAATACAGCACGAAGACAATTGATACAATTGAAGATTACGTGAAATCCGGAATGTGCGAACTTATGGGCGAAACCTATTACCACTCGCTCTCATCTATCTGGAATGAAGAAGAATTTACCAGTCAGGTCAGGGAGCAGGTTGATCTTATGAAAAATGTCTTCAATTATGTTCCAGAATCGTTCAGAAACACCGAACTGATCTATAATGATAGAATTGCAGAAATGGCTAAAGGTATGGGTTTTAAAAATATAGTGGCTGAGGGCACGGACGAAATATCAGGAAAATACAGCCCGAATTACAGGTATCTCGCTCCATCCGGAATAAACCTGTATCTGAGAAATTACCCGATGAGCGATAATATTTCTTTCAGATTTTCGAATACTTTATGGAAGGATTACCCGCTTACCGCAGACAAATACGTTAAGTGGATAAATGAAACACCCGGCGACATAATGAACCTTTATATGGATTATGAAACATTCGGCGAACACCAGAGAAAGGAAACGGGAATATTCGAGTTTATGCGCTACCTTTCAAAATATCTTGAGGAATCGAACATAAAAACGGTAAACATCAAAGATATATCCTCAACCCATCCTGCAAGGGATACGGTAAGCATAAGAAAGACCACGTCATGGGCAGATACTAACAGGGATCTTTCTGCATGGCTGGGAAACGAGATGCAGATTGAGGCATTTAATTACCTAAAAGAATGTATAAAATCTAAAGATAAAAGAACATGGAGATATCTGCAGACTTCCGATCTGATATACTATATGTCAATGGGGAATCCGGAAGACTTTACCGTGCATGAATATTTTAATCCGTACAGATCGCCGTACCTCGCCTTTATCTACTATATGTTCGCGCTGGATAATTTATGCGGACCCAAAAACGTTAAAGCCCGTTGAAATCAATCCATCCGTTATGTAACGCCTGGCTATGCAGAATATAGGGGTAAATGTAAAAAAGTACATCTATTCGCCATGCTAAAGGTTGATCAGATACAGTTTAAAGAATTGAAATAAACCTGTAACCAGTTCTCCCATGAATTTGATAATATTTTGAATACGTGGCAATATTCGTTCCTTTCATGGATCTGAAGTTCCTGAAACAATTTAATAATACTACGATTATAACCCACTATGAAAAATGTGCTTCTAGTTCACGGCGGTGCAGGCTCGGATCTTTCGCTAAGCAAAAAACTTAATGATTTTGTTAATTTCGCCAGCACCGAGTTGAGTTCTCTTGACAATGCAGTAAAAGCAGTCGTAAAGATGGAAGACGATCCGGTGTTCAATGCCGGGACAGGATCGGTGCCAAGGATTGATGGGAGCATACAGATGGATGCGGCTGTCATGGTGCCTGACCACATAGGGTCAGTCATATGCATAGAAAAAGTTAAGAATCCTGTGCTTGTTGCAAGGGATGTCATGGCAAAGAGCCCTCATATTATGCTCTCCGGGGATGGAGCAACAAAATTTGCGCGTATCATGGGCTATCCAGAATATGATCCATCAACCGAAAGATCCAGGGAACTGTTGCGCACTTTTGAGGAACAGTACAAAAAGAATGAAATTCCGGACAAATTCAGGATATTTTATAAGTATGCATATTCCCACGACACCGTCGGAGCAGTTGCGCGTGTTGAAGGCGAATTTGCGGCAGCGGTATCGACAGGAGGTGCTTTCCCGATGCTGAGAGGACGGGTCGGAGATTCTCCAATAATAGGGGCTGGAATCTATGCAGGTACAAAGGGTGCAGTTGTTGCTACAGGAATAGGGGAGGAAATAGCAAAAAAGCTGCTTTCCTACAGGATATACTCGCGTATAGGAGAAGGTAGCCTCCTCGAGATAGTCAGGGAGGAAGTTGATAAATTTGATGTATCCGTCGGGATAATTGCCATAAGCAACAAAGAATACGCAGCCTATTCAAACCGCACTATGGCCACGGGCGTAAAAGAATTCTGAAATGATTATCCAGAATCATAACCTAAAAAATTATATACTTTTAACAAATTTTATAACATGAATTATGAAATCTCAGAATTCTGGAATTCTATAGCCATAAGAGCCTTTGACATAGGTAAGTTCACACTTTATAAAAACGATTCGCGTTATGGAAATGTTCCTCACATATCAAAAAGCGGCATTTTTAGAAGATCTGTGGGTACTATGAGGGGGCAGGTCGCCGATTGGCGTCTATCTATAAGAGGCGAAACAAGGGGAGTTCATGCAGTTGAATATATAGATCGATATGAAATTCATGTTGATAAATTCGATCCGAGGAAGAATCCTCTGAAGCACCTTTTGTATGATGCCCCGGCTTATGCCGCTTTTATAGGAATACCTGCCCTGACGGCCGTGATATCATACTTTTTATAAGCACCGGCGGGTCCCGTATTACACGCAGATCAGGATGCAGGTGCCGTAAAGTTTCAGAACTTTTTCAATATCTGGATGGAAGAAGAAACATAAGGCTCATAGGGAAATTATTCCTGTGTGAAAAATGTGGCCGAGATATTGATAGCAGGGAAAATGCTCAAATAAATATTGGCAACAGCCCGACTAAAAACGCAGGGCAGGGAATTCTCAAATTCACGCCTGTGAAGATCAAGCCATTACCTGCTAACGAAATTCATACCGCAGAAGTAAAGGATCCTGAAGTTAGCCGGGATGGAACTCACACATAAAAGACATTAAATAAAAATGTAAATATTCCCGGCTACAGAAAAAAACAAAATATTCAGATTACTTTAAAAATCTCATCATATATGTTTGTTTCTGGCTTTTCATCTGCAGGTTTTGATGCCAACTGCTGAATTTTATCCTTCCTGTATTTCCACTGATTTATCCTCCATATTTTGCCGTGCAGTATAGAGACCTCTTCCCGATGTGTTTCAAGTATTCCGTATTCTTCAAGATTGTAGAATACGTCCCTATCGGCGGAAGACAGGACATTATCCAGGACATAATCGTCGTAACCAAAGAAAGCAAGAACGAAATCGCATAATTCCTCTACCGCAAAATGTTCCATCCCCTTCTTGCCATAAATATTATCTAAAGCCTGCAGAAGCACATCTCTGGTGACTATATCCATATAACCCTGACATCATCCAATCATTACTATTAAATTTTGCTACGCAAGCTCATGTCTCTGATACGTATTAACATATAATTAAATTTCTCTTAGAAAAGCATTTGTATGATTGTTTATTTAAATTAAAATCATAAGGCATATAGATTATTTATACTCCATAATTTCGAGTTTTGTGTTTTCTACCGGCCTTATGGAAATAGCGCTTTCAACCGGCAGAATACTTCCTTCGTGATATAACTGTTTGTTCCCATTTTTTATAGTCCCTCTGCCTTTGATGATTCTCAGGAGCATTCTTTCTTTACACTGTATTTCTGCCTTCATATCAGATTTTATGAAATACTCCGTTATTTTTGTTTTCTCATCTTCGAATATTCCCTTGTAATATCCCCACTGTTCATCATTCCGGTTTCGGTATTCATCCCGTATGGTTTCAAGATCTTTTTCGCTGTCGATTCCTATCCATAACGTATCCTCCCTGTAGGATCCAACAAGCCCGGATTTTGCAAGCCTTGGAAATACAGTTGTTTCTATATCGCGGCTTATATATTCATCATAGAAATAAGGAAAAGCCTCCTTCTTAATATAATAAAAACCGGAGTTTATGTAATAATCCAGATAAGGTTTCTCTTTAAATTCCGATATCTGATCTCCAAATGTCTCGACAATGCCAAAGGGGCTCTTCATTTTTGTTATGAACATGGTTATATAAAATGCTGAAGATTGGGCCTTGTCTATAAAATTCTGAAAGTTAAGGTCAGTTATGGTATCGCCGTTTCTTAATATTATGTCTTCATCGGAACTCTGATCTATGAGATTCCTGATTGAGTATAAAGTCCCAAGCGGCTTGTCTTCTTTCAGGTAATGGAAAACCATACCATCATATTCGCTTCCATACCTTTCCTCTATCTTTTGTCCCAGGTAGCCTGAAAGAATATAAACTTCACTGATCCCGATGTTCTTGAAATCAAAAAGTTGCCTATCCATGATAGTGTAATTTTCCCTTATTTCAACAAGAGCCTTAGGAATTGAATCGGTTATCGGCTTTAGTCTTTTGCCGTAACCACCTGCAAGAATAGCGCCTATCATGCAGAAGATAACATCATGGGATTATAAATATATTCTCTATACGTGGCTATGTCTCACACCGCACATATACCAAAACATTCATGATCGAAGTTCGATAATAATACATATGGCATCATATTTTGCGATATTCGATGATAGCTTCAAATTAATGAATCGCATTAAATAGCGTTTCAAAGCAGTTCCCGATATCCCTGATCAAACTTGTTGACATGTTATAAGGAGAAACGGACGGAATGCCAGAAGGACACAATTTTCGGCATATAGTCCGGCCGAATCCAGAAAATATCATAATACGGCGTTCAAATAAACAACCGCAAAATGCATGGATGATTTCCGATAAATTATTTATAAGATAAGGGTATAAACTCTTTATAAACAGTTGTTTTCAATACCTGCACACGGGTAATGGTGCGGGATTTCAGAGAAGAAGTGGTTTACCATGGCTTTTTTTGATTATATGGACAGATCTCAGCTGAAGCCCTTTCACACACGGATACAGCTGCTGGCATCGATGGGTATGTTCCTTGACGGTTACGATCTTTCTGTAATAACTATGGCTGTGCTCCTGATACCTCACCAGCTGGATCTCTCTTCCGTGCAATATATCCTTGTCAATGTTTCAGCATTCGTAGGTATGATTGTGGGAGCTCCCATACTCGGAAAACTCTCCGACAGAATCGGGCGGAAAAAAATATTTGGAATCGATCTGTTCTTTTTTACAATTTTTGCAATAATTTCAGGACTTTCAACGAATTTCTACATGCTTTTCATCAGCCGGTTTATGCTCGGGATCGGAATAGGCGGCGATTACCCGATAAGTTCCACGATGGTTGCTGAATTTTCTCCATCTGAAAGGAGGGGAAGAATGCTTTTTGGTATGGTCGGCATGTACTGGCTGGGAGCCCTTTTTTCAGGTGCAATGAATTATGCATTTGCATATACCCTGTACTTCTGGAGATATACTTTCATTATAGGTGGTCTCATATCAATACCGATTATTTTCCTGAGGATGCAGGTTCCGGAGTCTCCGAGATGGCTCATATCGCATGGAAAATTGAGGGAAGCTGAAAGTATTGTATATAAAGTGACAGGAAGGTATCCGGATCCGGGCGAAGGGAAAACTGAAATGGAAGCTGAGGATAGAATATCATTCAGGGACCTTTTCAGGAATAAGTACCTTTATACAACAATATTCGTGCTTTCTGTATGGTTTTTATTTGATGTGGCTGCTTACGGAATAGGATTCTACTATCCGCTGGTCATAAGTGAAATAGGCCTTAAATCGACAATCATCAACACTGCTGGCCTCAGGACAGTGGCCAGGAGCAGTATAATAATTTCTCTTGGCGCCATAGCTGGATATGCCATCGCCCTTCCGCTTGCGGACAGATCCGGCCGCAGGTTTCTTATAGTTTCCGGTTTCCTGGTAATGTCCTTTCTTCTCTTCCTGGGTTCTGTGATAAAAATCAGTGGACTTGTATATGTGGTTCCATTCTTCTTCTCATTCGTAATGTTTGAACAATGGGTCGGGGCGGCAACGCTCTTCTATCCGACGGAACTTTATCCAACAAATTACAGATCTACTGTGCAGGGGATTTCGACTTCAGTGTCGCGGGTAGGAGCAGTTATGGGTGTAGTGATTTTCCCGTTCTTCACTGTGTTTCACTCCCTGATGATATTTGCCTTCATCAGTCTGGCGGCATTAATCACATCACTGTTGCTGGCTCCTGAAACCAAAAATATCTCGCTTGAAAAAATATGGAGATCAAGAAATAAAAGTGAAAAAAAGGTATAAAACTTATTTCTAAATTTCGTATTCCTTGCCGTTATAGGGCAACAGGACATCATACTCTGAAAGGCTGTCTATCAGCTCCTCCCTGTGATCACCGTGGCACAGTATAACCTTTTCCGGATCAATGGATTTTATGAAGCTTACAAGCTCGTCATGGCCCGCATGGGCTGACATATCAAAAAAGTCCACCTTCATCTTGGGTTTCACCGATACGCCTGCTATATTCATTGTGCCTGTTTCCAGGAGGCTTCTTCCGTTAGTGCCCTCAACCTGGTATCCGGTTACAAATATAGCGCTTTTTTCATCCTCAAGAAGTTTCTGTATGTATCCAAGCACCGGCCCGCCGTCAAGCATTCCGGAAGTTGATACTATAACATCGCTGTTTATTGCATTTTCCCTCATCCTGTATCCCTTTATTTCATGTACTTTGCCAAGCGCCCTTAAAAAGTCCTTTCTTGATTTGAGGAAACCCGGCGTATGAAGATATATTGAACTTATAGCATTCCCCATACCGTCCACGGAAACGTCGTATCCCATATCAGCTATGGTCATGACAATTTCCTGGGTCCTTCCCACTGCAAAAGCAGGTATTATGACCTTCCCGCCATCATCTATAGTTTCTTTTATTCTCTCTCTGAGGCGTGTTGTTACATCATCCCTGCTTTCATGATTTTTTCCTGCATAGGTGCTTTCAATGACCAGTACGTCAGTCTTTACAGGTTTTACTCCATCAAGAAGGTACGTGTCAAGCGTATTGATATCGCCTGTTACCATAATGGATCTGCTGTTTTCAAATTTCCACATCGTAGATCCCGGAATATGTCCGGCTGGATACGGAGTTACCTTGAAATCCCCAACGTCATAATTCTCATTATAATGAGCAATATGGAGATTTCCAAGAGCTTCGTTTATGTCATCCGAGTTGAACATTGCCGGGTATCCCTCTATATTTGTAACCTTAAGGGAATCGTTCAGCAACGGCTTCATGCAGTTTGCAGTCATTTCCGTTGCATACAGATCCGGTTCACTCTTATGGTAATATACGGGAATCGCACCTATATGATCGAGGTGGGAATGTGTTATAAACATCCCATCTATGGGCTCCGGAGGCAGTGGATACAGTGGAGGTTTTTCAGGTATTACACCATAATCAACCAGAACATTCGTATTCCTGTCCGTTATCTTTACACCAAGTCTTCCGACTTCTTCAGCTCCTCCTAAAAATTTTATTTTCATTCGCATCACACTTTAGCGTTATCAAGCCTGAGGGAACAGTTGCACTTCCTTTCTCTTCCGATTTTCGGAAGAGAACTGAAAAGTAAATCCCTGACTTTTTTATCATTCTGTTTCATTATCATCATTACTTCTCTGGCATCAACAGGTTTTTCAGCCCACACATCATAATCCGTTATCGAAGCAATAACAGAATAACACATCGCAAGCTCTCCTGCCAGATTAACTTCCGGCACAAGAGTCATTCCAATGATATCCGCAAACTGCCTGAACATTTTGGATTCTGCCCTGGTTGAAAACCTTGGGCCTTCAATTGTAATATATGTACCCCTATTATGAACAGGCATTTTAAGATTTCGAGTTTCGCCTATGAATATGCTGTTCATTTCCTGGCAGAAAGGATCCGCCTCTGAAATGTGGTAAACTTCAGGTCCATCATAAAACGTCAGGTCTCTTTTCTTTGTGAAATCAATGTACTGGTCGGGTATTACTATATCACCTGGCCTGAAATCCTCCCTTAATGATCCAACTGCGTTAAGTCCTATAACCCTCTCAACACCAAGACTGTGCAGTGCCCATATATTTGCCCTGTAATTTACCATGTGCGGCGGAATCGTGTGTTTCTTTCCGTGCCTTGGCAGGAAAGCGATTTCAACACCATTGACCTCACCCACTTCAATATAATCTGACGGCAAACCGAAAGGAGTATTTATTTCGATTTTTTCCTTCTTTTCCATAAGATCATAAAGGCCACTTCCGCCTATTATTCCTATATATACCATGTTTATCCTATCTTTATTTTGAATATAATAAAAACCTTTTCAAAGGATATTAAAGACAATAGCATTTCAAAGCAAGCCGTAATACCCAACAGATTTAAGAAAACGGTCAATTCCAGAACCATACTGTGCGGCCTTCTTTGGATACCGGTACAATGATTCCGGAACATCGGAAAGCTTTGCAATGGATCTTAGCACAAGCTTTCCATTACCGCCTGAAACGTGATATGATCTTGGTATTTTACTGCAAATGTCTACGATCTTTTCATCGAGGTATGGGGTTATAAGTTCTTTTCCCATTTCTTCTGCCATTTTTTTTTCGCGTGGAAGTGTTCTGTCAATCAACCTATGAAGGTGTTCCAGATTGCTTTTCTGCGACACGACAAGATCATGGTATCCGTAGAAAATTTCATCTGCCCCCTGCCCCGTAACCACGGCATTTCCTTCAGAATTCTCAAGTACAACTGAAAGTACCAGCTCGTACCCTATCTCCTGCTTTTTAACCGATGGATCGATATCTTTTATTCTTTTGATGTGATCCTTCAGGTCTATATCATCGAGAATTATTTTCTTAAGGGCGCTGCCGAGAATATTTGAAACTTCCATTGCCCTTTCAATATCGTGTGATCCATTGAAACCTGCCACGACCGGTTTAAGTGTCATCCCGGAAAGATAAAGCAGAAAGGTGCTGTCAAGACCGCCTGAAAATGAAAGAACATCCGTTGAATCTTTAACATAACCTGATATTATATCTCTCATCTGATACTCCACAGTATCCATTATTTTAAATTATAAACAATGTTAAATAGTTATCTATAATCTACGATCGTGGATTACGTACCGGATACTTCGGTTATAGTTGATGGAAGATTTACAGATTTCATCTCAAAAAAGGAAGGAGCGAATGTTATACTGTCTGAGGCAATGCTTTCTGAAGTTGAGAATCAGGCAAATGAAGGCCGTTCTATAGGCTTTGCCGCTCTTGAGGAATTAAAGAAATTAAGGCAGCTTGAGGAGTCCGGGAAAATATCGATAGAGACGATAGGAGAAAGGCCCAGGGAATGGCAGATTAAACGGGCAAGAAGCGGAGAAATTGATGAAATGATCAGGAAGGTTGCGCTTGAATATAGCGCAACCCTTGTTACCGGGGATAATATACAGAGGGATATTGCAATTATAAAGGGAATAAATGTCGAATACCTCGAGCCGTCAAAGAAAATTGTCAAGAATATTGAGGAATACTTTGGCGATGATACAATGAGTGCGCATCTGAAAGCGCTTACAAATCCAGTTTTGAAAGAGGGCAAGCCCGGATCTGTGCATTATAAAAAACTGGACTACCTCATATCGCACGAAGAACTTGAAACAGTTGCCAGCAATATAGTCAAGAGGGGAAAACTTGAGCCCGATTCATTCATTGAAATGGATGTTTTCGGGGCCACAGTGATACAGCTTAAAAACATAAGAATAGTCATAACCAGGCCGCCGTTTTCCGATGACCTTGAAATAACTGCCGTAAGACCTGTCGTTAAGCTTGGCATTGATTATTACAAAATTGACGAGAAGGTTACTGAAAGATTGGAAAGGAATGCCAGCGGAATACTCGTTGCCGGAGCTCCAGGAGCAGGAAAAAGTACATTTGTACAGGCACTGGCCGAATTCTATAATTCAAAGGGAAAAATAGTAAAGACAATGGAAAAGCCCAGAGACCTTGACGTAGCAAAGGAAATAACCCAGTATACCGAGCTAGAGGGATCAATGGAAATGACCGGAGATATACTCCTGCTGGTAAGGCCTGATTATACTATCTTTGATGAGATGAGGGTTACTGACGATTTTAAGGTTTACGCTGATTTAAGGCTGGCAGGTGTAGGCATGGTTGGCGTCGTGCATGCTACCAGGGCAATAGATGCGCTTCAGCGATTCATAGGAAGGATAGAGCTGGGCCTGATTCCACAGATAATTGATACTATAATATACATAGAAGATGGTGAGATACACCAGGTCCTGAAAACTGAGTACACTGTGAAAATTCCATCAGGAATGAGCCAGGAAGATCTTGCAAGGCCTGTAATTATTGTCTCTGATCTCATTACGGAAAAACCTCTTTTTGAAATATACAGCTTCGGGGAGCAGATTGTTGTCGTTCCGATAAAGGAAAAAAAAGAAACATCAACGTCGAAGCTTGCAAAAAGCCGTATAGAGGAGATCATAAAAAGAATGATAAGAAGCGAAAACGTCGAGGTAAAAATGGAAGGCGATGATAGGGCACTTATTATTGTCGATAAAAAATATATACCTAAGATAATCGGAAGAAAGGGGGAAAACATAAACGATCTTGAAAAGAGGCTTGGAATAAAACTTGATGTTGAAGAAGCAGATGAAAGCAGCCCCGTAGAGAAAACAGAGAAGGATGCTGCAGAGATAGAAATTAAGAATAAGATAATATATATTGACGTTGGAAAGGCCAATCAGCACGTAAAGATATTCCTTGATGATGTTCCGGTTCTTCAGGCTCTTTCGTCATCAAAGGGAAATATACGCATAAAACTTGGAACAGACGTTGGAAAGGCAATATACGATCATATAAAGAACGGTGGAAAAGTTTATTTCACAACCTGAATGCATTTAAACTCTTCATACGCTAACGAACAGGTGCAGATAGCAAAATTATGATGATCCGGAAAGAAAAAATCCGGCACATAAATTATTCGGTCGTTTATTCCAGTCCCCCTTTTCAGGAACTGAATCAATGGAGTCCATGCAATTATGGAGGAAAGTGAAAAAGCTAACATAGACATTATGATCAGAGAATACGACATGCTCAGGGTTCTGAGGCACTTTCTTATAGCAAGGGTAGATTACGCAAAAAATATAATGCGTTATACAGAAATACCACAATACAGGATAAAGGAGTACCTTAAAAGACTTGAAAGTATGGGATATCTTAGTATATATACGAATACTTCAATAAAAAGAACAGATGCAAAGCTGAAAAAGAGTCCGGAGGTGCATAAGCATCACACATATTACGAGATAAACAGGGAAGGCGAACAGATACTTAAGGAAATAACACCAAAGTATTACGTAAAGAACATAGGCCTGGAAAACCTGGAAATGCTTTGCAGCAGGAAGAACAGAAAACAGAATCCGGAAAAGGTTAAGGATCTCCTTCAGATGGGGCTTATTGACAAATGCTACGACCTTACAGAAATAGGCCGAGACGTCTTCAATGAAGCCAGAAGGATGCAGATGATTAGATGTCAGGACCAGAATTGAAAATTTTCATAATTTCTGGAAGATCATTATGTATTCATGCTTGAATATATAGAATCCACCGGCCAGGGCCCTGTAACGCCATAATTCTGAATTCTTCTGTTTTGCCTTTGTGTAATCAAAATTTTTGACTATTATACTTTTGAGCCTGAATCTCCTCTTCAGCATCAGGTTCATAGACATGAATCCAAGCGGTATCCACTCGCCTCCCGCATATTTGTCGCCTATAACCATCGCGATGAAGCGTTTCTTCTGGAGATAGGGAACTACATTGTCAATGACATTTTCAAGCATTGCGAGGAATTCATTTACAGTCCTTGCGTTTGAAAGATCTTCCTTATCATCCGAAAATTTTATTATATCGTGGTATGGCGGATGCAGTATCATGAAACTGAAAGTTTCTATGCCGTATCTTTCCATGGCATTTTTAATATCCAGCTTCGCAGAATCACCCTGAACTATTATGGCCTTTGAGTTTCCGCCGGCCCTGCTGGCAAATTCAGCGGCCTTCTCTGCCACTGATCCATTTAGTTCTATTCCCAGAGAATTCCTGCCGATCTTCTTTGCCTCCACAATTGTCGTTCCGCTTCCGCAGAACGGATCAAGAACCCATTCGTTGCTCTTTGTATAACGCAATAACAGCTGTTTTGGTATCTGTGGAACAAAATTCCCCCAGTACCATGCAAGATTTTGCGGATCGCTGTTTCTCCTGTCAAGTATCCACAGGCTGTCGGTTATTATATCGCTGTATTCCTTCCATCTGAGAAGGTTAATATCGCTGAAATAGGTGCTCCTTTCAGCATTTATTGATTTTTTCAGCCTTTTAAGATAGTAGTATGCCCTTTCTGGTGTGCGTGAGTTCTTTATCTGGAGCAATTGATTGAGAAAAGCATCACGGCCATAAAGCAATGAATCGGCATTGTCACGGGAAGATAACTTTAAACCGTCATCCTGGCCTTTCACGCCGGATATAATGTGATCAATAGCAGCCCCGATTTCGTCAATATTTCCTAAGTTCATCATCCTATCTATAGCTTCATTCAAATTCGTTCGATTCAGGCTAATTCTGCTATTTTCTTTCGCATCCTTACGCATCTGCACTTCGTCTTCCTTCATAGATTCCTCCGTCCATGTACAGTTTCAAATAGATGCTGCATAAAGGGCATTGCCTTCCGGGCAATCTCGCGGGCCGTGCCATTGAATTCAGGCACGGATATGTCTGATCCACCTGTTTTAGTGCGATTGGAAATTGTTTCGGATATATTTATCCCGAGTCTTTCCAGATCAAGCTTTATTTGATTGGACTGTACTACAGCCAGTTCATCATCGGTATGTACCAGGTAAAAATTTGAACTTTTAACTTCCTTCCATACGCTCTCTGCAAGATCCTTCCATTCTTCAAGAATATCCAGTGTTTTCGATACCTTAAATGTATCTTTCATTTTCAGGTAAAAGCGTATATCTCTTCCTATGTGGTTGTAAAAATCATTTTCAAGATAGAGTAAATGCATTGTTGATGAAGATGCCGGGGTATCCCATATAACATAGTCATACTTTCCGCTATTTTTCATCTCCACAATCTTTGAGATCATAAATTCCTCCGGAACCCCAGGTGCATTTGCGATATGGCTTATAATATCCTTGTCGGCTTCGAAAAAATTTGAAAGTATGCTATAGACTTCATCCCCGTATTTCTCTATCCATTCCTTTGCTATGTCCTCTTCGCTTATTTCATAAACAGACAGGTTCTTGATTTTTTCAGGGAACAGGTAATTAAGTGATGGCATGGTATCGGTCGAAATGAGCGCTGTGCTACCAAACCCGGAGCAAACGAGTGCATAACCTGAAGCAAGGGTAGTTTTTCCAACTCCCCCTTTTCCTATAAATGCCTCAATCATATTAGTCACCACCTTCCATTGCCAGGTTAGATAAGGCTTTTTTCAGTATCATCAATCCGGTATTATCCGTAGGAAAAACACCTATAAGATCTTTTATTGCTTTAAACGGGCATTCATTTTTTACCTGCAAATCTGAATAATGCAGGACCTTATCAGTTTTAAAGAACATTCATTGCATTATCTGTTAGATTCAAATTTACCTCAATGATGAAATTAGAATATATCTATATTGAATATAATTGAAATCGTCAATTTTTGTCCATAACCATGAATGTGAAAAATTGTTCGCAATTTAGAAATAAGCTCTGGAAATAGAATTTTTCAATTTTTATACTTTGAATAACAAGAAAAAGGGTTTTTTTAAACTTTCGGTTTTATTTTTTAGAAATCATTCTTAAATATGAACAACGTAATACCAAAATCATGGCCAATCCAAAGGTACTAATACTGGGTGGCAGGTTTGGCGGATTACAGACTGCATACGAGCTGAAAAGACTTTTAAAAAGAAATGTTGATGTTAAACTAATAGAGAAAGACAGGTACATATATTTCAGGCCAGCGCTGCCACACGTTAGCATAGGACTTGAAAAACCAGAGGATCTGCGCATAGATATTAGTTATGCGCTGCCGGCAAGGGGCATAGATTTTATAAGAGCAACGGTAACACATATAGATCCTGAAAAAAATCTAGTTGATTACCAGACTGAACAGGGATCACCCCAGAAAGAGAAATACGATGTACTTGTTATAGCACTTGGTGCTCACCTTGCTATGGAAGACATAAAGGGATCCGATAAATACGGATCAAGTGTGTGTGAAGCTGATCTTGCACAAAACATGTGGAACAAGCTCAAGGATTTCAAAGGGGGAAACATAACTCTGGGTTCTGCAAAGTTCATGCAGGATAAAAAGAATAGACCAACCGATAATCCTGACGCCTACGCTCCGATCTTAGAGTCCGCATGTGAAGGCCCTGTGTTTGAAATGTCGCTGATGCTGTACGATTACTTTAAGGCAAAGGGTATGCTTGATAAGGTTAAGATGACCGTGTATTCACCGGGAGAATATCTCAGCGATTTATCACGCGCAAGCAGGGCAACTGTCGCTGCAATGTATAAAAATATGAACATAGAGATGGTTGATAATTTCGTCGTGAAAGAGGTCACAGAGACGGAGGTGATAAGCGAAGACGGAAGGCATCTACAATCCGATATAAGCTTCATCCTACCACCTTATACTGGACAGAAAATCGTTAAGGAGGCAAATCTTGGGGACGACTACGGATTCGTTTTAACGGATCTTAATATGAAATCTGTAAAATACGATAACATCTACGCCGTCGGTGATATCAACGCTCTTATCGTCCCAAAGATGGCTGCCTTAGCCGTCAAATCGGCAAGAATAACGGCTGCCAACATAGCAAATAGGTTCGGCGTTCACGCTCCTGTGGAAAAATATGAGCCAAATATCGTTTGCATTGCAGACGATCCGTACGGAAACTATGCCGTTTCTGTAGTAGATTCCACGGCTTATGGAGGATCTGTTTCCGAGGCCATCCCATCCGCTGCTAACCATCTGAAAAAGACACTTTTCACGAGGTACTTCCTGTGGGGCAAGGGAGACCTTGCTATGGATAAATATCTTACGAGTTGGTGAACATGTCTATATTAAGTCAGTTAGATAATCTTAGCAAAATAACACCTGAAGATATAGAAGTGCTTCAGAGGATGTCAAGGATAGTGCAAAAAGTGCAGAATCTTGGACTTCTTGACGTTGTTGAAGGCATTTTGGACGACGAGCGCACACTTAAGCAGGTCATAGGTTTATTCACTAGCGATACAATGCTTGACATACTTAACAACAGGAATAATCTGATCAAGCTTCTCGACATAGTATCACATAAAGAGACCCTTGACGATATAACAGAAGTAATGAAAAAGCTTGGATGAGACGTAGAACAATAAAAATTATAAATTATACCATTTTTTCTAGATTTTCAACTAGGAATGGGGAGTTTCCTTTGAATAAAACATTTATGCTCTTTTATTTTGTACTTTATACATGAAATACAGCTAACACAGGTAAATGGGAGTTAACCGAATTTTAAAGTTTTTGTTTC
>JAVRLS010000005.1:0-40184 GCA_031961205.1 Thermoplasmataceae archaeon
CAGGACGCCGCTGAGCACCGGACGCTACATGGACAGGCTTGGAAAGGTAAGCGATTTCACGATACGCTTCCAGGACCTGAATCCGGACGAAGTTTCCGAGATTATGGGCGTAAAGGAAAATTATACCAATCTCTCGAAAATAGTTAAGGATGCCTTTGAAAAAATGTCCGGATCAAAGGATGTGGATGACTTCATAAGAGTGGCGGAAAAAATAGATTCTGAGGGAAAGATAGCAGCGAGAATAAAGTATCTCAGAAGGATCAGGCAGATATTCGGGCCAAGGAGCACTGATGTGAGCGAATACCTTTCACCATCACAGCTAAGTGTCATAGATCTTTCCGGACTCGATCAGAGCCTTGCAAACTATTTTGCCTACAGGGTCATAAGCCAGTCGTATGATATGAAGACATCATCATCCTTCGAGTATCCGGTTTTCATATTCATAGAGGAGGCACATAATTTCGTACCTGCGGCCAAAAATAGGCCCGGAGGTGTATCGGGCCTTGTCTTTGACCAGATAAGGAAGATAGCTTCAGAGGGCAGAAAGTTTGGCATATTCCTTGTCGTGATAACACAGAGGCCCGGCAAGATCGATCAGGACGTGCTGAGCCAGTGTAATTCGCAGATAATTTTACGCGTTACGAATCCGGGCGACCAGAGAGCAATTCTTGAAAGCAGCGAAAACATCAGCGAAAGCCTGATGGATGACCTGCCATCGCTTGATACCGGTGAAGCCATACTGGTGGGCGAAATCGTAAAGATGCCGGTAATAGCGAAAATAAGAGAAAGGGAAACCGAAGAGGGTGGATCCGACATAGATATAACGGAACTGCTTAAGAGATCACGGGAAGAGGCTGAAAAAAAAGAAAAACCGGAAGATATAATGCAGCACGCGAGGAAACTCCTGGAGTGATAGGCCATGGTTCAGTTCATTCATATGTCCGATACACACCTTGGAAGCAGGCAATACATGATGGACGAAAGGGAGAATGATTTTTATGATGCTTTCAACGAAGCCATTGACCTTTCGATAAACGAACACGTGAGTTTTGTTGTGCATACTGGCGACCTCTTCGATTCGTGGATTCCGGGAAACCGGGCCCTTGTGGTATTCAAAAACG
Source organism: Thermoplasmataceae archaeon (assembly GCA_031961205.1). Classification (GTDB taxonomy): domain Archaea; phylum Thermoplasmatota; class Thermoplasmata; order Thermoplasmatales; family Thermoplasmataceae; genus JAVRLS01. The sequence continues at coordinate 1,122 of JAVRLS010000005.1, forward strand.
GGATGAGAAAGCTGGATGAACACAGTATTCCATTCTATACAATACTCGGTGATCATGACAGGCCGAAGAGGAATACCGATCCTGCGATAAAGATCTTTGATTTTCTCGGAGCTAAACTTCTTGGAGAGAACGGAGCCGAAAGTACTTCAGCCAGAATCGATGGAAAGGAAATACTTATAACCGGCATATCGAATATGAGGGGGTACAGAAAAACCCAGCTGATAAATGAATATAATATGGCCTCTTCGATCGCTGAAGGCCATAAGGATTCGATCCTGCTTTCCCATCAGGCAATAGATCCGTTCTTCAATCCGGATCAGTGTGATGCAAAGTACAGCGATCTCCCGCTCAATTATTCTTATCTCGCATTCGGGCACATCCATGATTTCTTTGCGGATAAAAGGGGCCCGGTTTTTTCCTATCCCGGATCGACGGAAATCAAAAGCACGAATGAAATAAAGGGTTTTCTGAAGAACGGGAAGGGCGTAAACTTAATTTCCCTGGAAAACGGAAATGCCGATCTGACGAGGATAACCCTTAAAAGCCCCAGGTACCAGTTCGAAATAGAGAGCGATGTGAAAAATTTCATGGATGAGATAAACAGTACAATGAACAGGTATATAGGTGAAATAGGCGAAAAGAGGCCATTGATTTCGCTTAAGGTATATGGGGATGCAAGCCGTGAAGAAATCGAGAGGCAGATTCGTAACGTTAATAATGCAATATTCAGGAGAGCGGAGATCATAAGGCCGGAAGAGATTCCGCAGATAGGAACAAGTGTTAGCGAACTGGTAGAATATTTCAGGGCTTTCTTCAAGGACGAGGATATAGTGGATAAGGCAATGCAGGTATACAGGTTTATGAAAGATGACGACGTTTCATCCGTGAATAAATTCCTTCTGGGTGAAAAACAATGATAATAGACAGCTTAAAACTTAAAAATTTCATTTCTCACGCTGAAACCGAAATATATTTTGAAAAGGGTGTGAATATAATCATAGGCAATAATGGCGCAGGGAAATCCAGCATAGTTGATGGACTGAAATATGCATTGTTCGGGGAGAAGAGGGGAAAATCCATACAGGAACTTGTCAGGAAGGGATCCCGTGAACTTGAAGTCCAGCTCAAATTCAAAAACAATTCACATGATTATGAGATCAGGAGGTTCCTGAATATCAGGGGAAAAAGCACGGAAAGGGATGCAACCTTCTCAGAGGATGGAAACGTAATTGCCACCGGAATAACAAACGTGGATCGTGTGATAGAGGAGAAGATAGGAATAAGCAAGGACCTGTTTCTCAATTCAGTTTTCGTGGGCCAGGGTGAGATGGATTACCTCATTTCAAGGGACCCGAGGGAAAGGAAGGACCTTTTTGACAGGATACTCGGGATAGATATACTGACAAGAATTTATGAAAAGCTTAAAGAACCAATCGATGAACTTGAAAAGGAAACGTTCAGTTATGATGATACAGTTGCCCAGATCGATGAAGCCAGAAGCAGGATAAAAACAGGGACAGATGAAATTAATGCCCTTAAATCAGAAGTTGATGAAGAGGAAAAGATCAAGAAAAAGATGTCCGCAGATCTAAACGATATAGACAGCAATATCGAAAACCTCCGAAAGCAGATCGCTAAGATCGAAACGATCAGGGATAACATGAAAAAGGACGAGGCCGACAGATCAAAGGCTATGGAAGAAATAGGAAGGCTTGTTTCGGAAGGAAAGAAGATTTCCGATTTTGTCAGGAGGAAACAGGAGATAGAAAAAAACAGCTTATTCATAAACAGGCAGGATGCCAGAAAATACTTTACGTATGTGGATAAAAGGAAGTCGGTCATGGAGTCGATCTCAAATCTTGAGAAGCAGGTTGAGAACCACGAAAAAAATATCAGGAATCTTGAAAACCTGAAGGAGAAGCACAATGATTATCAGAATTTCATCCAGAGGAAAAATGCCATAGACCAGAGGCTGATGGAAATCGAAGGCGACGAAAGGGATTATACGGTAAAAAGCGACAGGATAAATAAGCTGAAGGAGGAGATATCAGTTACCAACAGGGACCTGGAAGGACTGAAAAAGGCCATTCTTGATAATACGGGCATAGAGTACCCGGATGAACAGGCAATTGAAAATGCAAGAAGGGAAGCAAATACTGAAAATAAGAAGCTCCAGGATGATATAAAAGAGGCAGAAATTAAAATAAAGGAAGATGAAAGAGATAAGAAGCTTTTACGCGAATATTCATCAATGCTGAATGGAAAAGGCATATGCCCTGTGTGCGGTACAGGCCTTGGATCGGAAAAGGCCGAAAGCATAGTCGAACACTACGGGATCGAAATAAGCGGGAAGGACGGGGAGATCCAGATATTAAGAAAAAAAGCAGAGGATCTCTCCACCATTCAGAGAAAAAAAGAGATTCTTTTAAAATTTCTTGATTCATCTGTAGTGCATGGTTTTTTGATGAAATCTGAAACGGTAAAAACCAGGAAAGATGATCTTGAAAAATTGCTTTCCGGTTTCGAAAGGCTGGAGAAAATTCATGAAGAGTATTTAAGGCTGAAGGGGGAGCTTGCGAATACGGACCTGGAATCCATGAGGGAATACGAAGATACGTACAGGTCGTTAATGCATGAAATTGACAGGACAGATATCACCGTAATCAGGCAAAATCTGGAGAATAACAGGAAAACACTTGGAGAAATTAATGATTTCATCTCAACAGTTGAAATGAAGATTCCTGGAATAGCTAGGGAAAATGAGAATAATCTGGCTAAACTGGAGGATGAATACAGAATAGCAAATGAAAAGGATTCGCAGTTCCAGAGCCTGCAGGCCAGGATTAAGGCAAAGCAGGATGAGGTTGAAAGGATCGATAATAGAATTTCCGAAGAGAACGCTACTGCTTCCCAGTACGATCATATCATGGAAGAGAAGAAGCTTTACGAGATGAAGCACGACGAAAAAACAAAGCTTATAAATGACAGCCTGAAATCGATCTATGGCAAGAATGGAAAGATAGAATCCATAAAAAGAAGCATTGATGATCTTTCTGATAGCATAAAGTCCCTGGAAAGCAGAAAACAATCAATTGAGAATGTAATGCATGCCAAGGAACTCCTGGTAAAGATAAGAAAAGCGTTTGACAGAGACGGAATCCCGGCCATGATCAGGAAGGATGCCTCCGGCTTTATGACAAACAGGACAAACCACTACCTGAATTCGTTCAGTCTCGATATAGACGATCTGGACATAGACCAGGACTTTAACATATCAGTATTCCGCGGAGGGATAAAGGAATCCGTCGACAACCTGAGCGGAGGGGAAAAAACTGCCATAGCCTTTGCAGTTCGCCTTGCAATAGCGGAATTCCTGCTCAAGAATGTAAGCGTTCTTGTCATGGATGAGCCAACGACATACCTGGATGAGGAAAGAAGAAACAGCCTGAAAGAGATCATAGAGTATTCGCTAAAGGATGAGGACATAATACCGCAGATGATAATGATATCCCATCACAGGGAAATGATATCGGCTGCAGACGCGTCATTTGAGGTCAAAAAAATCAATGGATCATCCCGTGTTGAATCAATAAGGTGATGCATTCGTTTATCATATTTCCTGAAATGATCATTGATCCTCCGGGTTAATGCGCACATGTGATCGGACAGTAAATGCCCCTGATAATATTCGTTTCCCATAAGCATTCTATTTTATATATTAGCATGTAATAATGAAGAAAGATAAAAAACAAAATAGATGTTTATTTTGATTTTTATTAAAAAGTGTTTAAAATGGTAGGATTCGAAGAATTTAATTTGAACAAAAACCTTCTTGAGGCTCTTAAGCGGATGGGTTATTCCGAAACTACAGAGGTTCAGGAAAAGGCTATACCGGTCATTATGTCCGGTAAAGATGTTGTAGTGAGAGCGAAAACCGGTACAGGCAAGACTGGAGCTTTTCTTATACCAATAATTGAATCTATTTCTGATACGCGAGGAATATCAGCGCTGATTATATCCCCAACCAGGGAGTTGTCCCAGCAGACTTTTCGTTTTCTGAAGAAAATGGTTGCGGGATCTGACCTTAAAACCGGGCTTGTTTATGGCGGATCGTCAATAGAGGCACAGATAACGTTTTTGAGGAGAGGCATAAATATCCTTGTAGGTACGCCTGGAAGAATAATAGACCTGGCTGACAGAGGAAAATTAAATCTTTCCCATATAAAATATTTTGTGCTCGATGAGGCCGATCAGATGCTTGATATGGGTTTCATGGAAGACATAAAATATATAATTTCAAAAATGCCGGCCAAAAGGCAGACGATGCTTTTCTCAGCAACCATGCCAAAGGATATCCTTGATCTTGCGACCAATTACATGATCGATCCTGAGTATCTTGTTGTGGGCAAAGAGGAGGAAATCATAGTTAGCAATATAACGCACAGATACACAGTGGCTGATAAAAGAACAAAGGTACAGACGCTTATAACGTATATCGATCGCTACAATCCCAAAAAGGCGATAATCTTTTCCCAGACAAAGAGGAATGCAGACTATCTCTATCGCATACTTATGGATAAGGGATACAGCGCAGTGGTCATCCATGGTGATCTCAGGCAGTCCCAGAGGGAAAGGTCACTCCTGGATTTCAGGAACGGTGCAAGATTCCTGATAGCTACAAACGTAGCGGCAAGAGGGCTTGATATCAGGGACATATCAGAGATCATAAATTATGATATCCCGGAGGATCCGAATGTTTATGTACACAGATCCGGAAGGGCAGCAAGGATGGGCGCAGACGGATCAACTTTTTCAATAGTATCAAGGGACGATCTTTACATGGTGAAAAACATAGAAAGATTTGCCAGGATAAAGATGGATTACCTTAAAGTTTTTGATGATGAAACTTCAAACCCGGAGAGCTTCAGGCCTTCTAGAAACAGAAGTACCGGAAATTACGGGCATAACAACAGGAGATTCGTCAGATCAAGAAGCCGCAGGATACAGAATTGATATATTCTGTGTTCATTGTCTTTTTTTGAATTCCGTGAAGATGCATGATAACATTATATAAATGAATAGTATGACTTTTCTTCGCATGCATGTCTGACAATAAATGGTTTTACAGTTACCTGTTCTCCAGTATGGCCTCAGGTGTAACGAACCCGATGATACCGCTATTTGTCGTGCTGTATCTTAAATCAAATGTATTTTATGTTGGGCTTGCGTCAGCAATATCCTCTGCTGCATCCGTTCCAGCCCTTATTTTATGGGGTAATCTGTCAGATGCAATTTCAAAGAGGAAAATATTTGTTGTAATAGGATTTTTTGGTGGTTTCGCCTCACTGTTGCTGATAGTTTTCGTTCACACAGTCTATCAGTTTATGGGAATCCTTATCCTGTTCCAGGTAGTTGCAATGGCTTCTGTACCTGTTTCCACGATAATGATCCTTGAAAGTAATACCATTGAAAAATGGGCGGGGATGATATCCAGGTTTAACATGGTATCCGGCATCGGATCTGTTCTCGGCCTGGCGACTGGAATTGCCTTCATTACCGTTGACAGCGATCCCATGTACCTGCCCTATGTTTACATACTGTCATCAATAATCTACCTGGTATCGGCAATACTTGCTATTTTTGTAATAAAAGAGCCGTCGAGGATACTGAACAGAAACAGGCTTGGTGGGATACATACTTTCAGGATACTTGAAAAAACCAGGTATTTTCCGAGTTCAGTGATACATTTCATGGCAGTTCCTTTCCACAGAAATGGTGAGAAAATGAGTGGAAACCTGAAGTTTTTTCTCTTTTCAACGGCATTTCTTATGTTTGGATTCCAGATGTTTTTTGTCCCGTTTCCTGTTATGGTTATAAAATTTGATGCTTCAACGCTTGACATATTTATAATGTATATGCTCAATTCATTGCTATCCACAATCTCTTTTATATACGCGGGCAGATTCGTGAACAGGTTTGGAGGAAAATTTTCACTTGCAATATCCATTGTTGCCCGTATCATAGTCTTCGGGCTGGCTTCGCTAATACCGGTCCTGCTGTTCGGGATCTCTGCCCTGCTGGTTTCTATAACGGTATATGCTCTGCTTGGAGGTGTGTGGAGCATAATTAGTGTGAGCCAGGTCAATTATGTTTCAAAAAATGCAGGGCAAAAGAACAGAGGTAAGGCCGTAGGATGGTACAACTCGCTCCTTGGAGTCGGGCAGATTTTTGGAGGACTTGCATCCGGCTATGTTTCCGTCATAATGGGTTATTCAATGGATTTCATAATCTCTTCGGTAGTTATTACAATTGGCCTTGTTATGATACTGGCCGGTTATCGCGGCGAAAGCATAGCGAAAATGAAAAACAGGGTACAAAATATTTAGGCAGGATAAATCATAATGACAGAGAACCCCGGTATTTTTCCCTGTCTATCCTTATGCCTGAAGGAGTTATCATTATCATGTTTTTTGAAATCTTAGCTATGTCTCCATTTATTTCCTTGCTAACATTTATTGATTTATCAATAATTTTCTTCTCGTTTAAGTCATCTGAAACAGCGGATATATCCAGTAAAAGTATGTTTCCATCATATGAAAATTTCAGGGCTTCAAGCATATCTTCATAACTGTAGATTTCAGCAACTTTGACTATTTTTTGATCTTCGGCATCATTTGGAATTGGTATATTGGCTAGATCGATGAATTTTATCTTATCATCTGTCGGCTTCTTTTCCTGTTTCTTTTTAAAAAGCATTGATAAGTAACACCATAGTTAGTATTTTAGTTTTTTGACTCCCCTCTTTAAACCTTAACGGTCTTAGGTATATTGCATAATTTTTATAAGTCCGGCATTTTATTTGGTATCTAAAACTGCCATCAGCGGGAAACCCTCTTTATGAAAAGTTCAAACAGATTTCTGAAGCCGTCCTTCCATGTATTAAGCTTGGGCTTCGAAATACGCATTCCGTACTTTATCGGTATTTCCAGGAACTTTCCGTTCCTGATTGCTTCTATCTTGATGTTCTGCGAAAATGACATGCCATATCCAAGGTTTTTCATTTTTTTGTATAATGACGAACGGAATATCCACATCCCGCTCTGAGAATCGTTTATGTTAACCTTGAAGAATATTCTCATCGTAAAATTCAGTACCATGTTTCCAACATAATGCAATGTTGTGTAGCTTGTGCTTGTACGAAATTTCATTCTATCACATGATATAAAATCAACATCATCCAGGAGCATTATTTCTATAAGTGGCCTGATTATATCTGTTGGATATGTCCCATCACCGTCAAGGCACACGATGATATCGCCTGTGGATCTCTCCAGGCCCGTATGATATGCTCTCCCGTAACCCTTTCTTGGCTCCTCTATAACTGTTGCCCCCTTTGAAGCTGCTATCACGCAGGTATCGTCGGTTGAATTTGTGTCAACAACTATTATCTCGCATTTTTTAAAATTTTCCAGTATACCGTCTATCACTCTTCCGATAGTCCTTCCTTCATTGATTGTCGGGATTATGAAGCTGACATTATGATCTTCCACTATTTCCATACGACACCTTTTTACGATACAATATTATTGCGGTTTCGGTTATAAGCACATAACATTTGTAATATAATAATATTTACGTATAGCCCGTAAGGCTGAAATTGCTTATCAGAACATTTAAACTTTATACTTATTTATATGAGTTGCATTATTTTTATTATAAATTTCATGATAAACATTATAAACTACTTTGCAATTAACCATTTATGTCATTAGTAAATAAGTCTGCGCCAGATTTTGAATCAGACGCATATGTGAACGGACAGGTAAAGAAAGTAAGGCTAAGCAGTTACAGGGGAAAGTGGGTTGTTCTCTTTTTTTATCCCGCAGATTTCACCTTTGTATGCCCCACTGAAGTCGAGGGTTTTGCTGAAGACTACGAGAAATTCAAAAAGAAGAATACAGAAGTCATATCAGTGAGCGAAGATACTGTATTCGTCCACAAGGCATGGGTTGAAAACGATGAGAGGGTTGCAAAGGCAAAGTATCCGATGGTTGAAGACAGGAAGGGCATAATTGCAAGAGCATATGATGTTTACAATGATGAAAATGGAAACGCACAGCGCGGCCTTTTCATAATAAACCCGGACGGACTCATTAAATACCTCGTTATAACTGACGACAATGTGGGCAGAAGCACGGCTGAAACCCTGAGAGTTCTTGAGGCCCTTCAGGCCGGTGGGCTCTGCCCGGTGAACTGGAAAGAAGGCGAACCTTTGATAAAGGTTTAATCCTATTTCCTTTTTTTATAAACATAGTTAAAAGAAGCGGGCACACCAAGTATAATTATTATTGAAATAATGAGATATTCATAAGAATGGGCCGGTACTTCATTATAGTAGGGCCATGCGCCATAAAGCCTCATGATGTTCAGTTTTATAAGGCCGAACCACGGGATGTTCCCGAAGGCTATCCCTACAATACTCGAATTTGAAACGGGTGGATATCCGAATATATTCTGGTCCGCTGCAACATAGGCATCGTATTTCTTTTCAAAGAACGGGGATGTGGCAAGATTATGATCTCCGACCGTGATAAAGCCGCTTTCATTTTTCATGCCGGTGATATTTACAAATAAATTTCTTCCATTATAACCGCAGTCGTAAATGATGATATAATCTTCGTTTATTTTTATCCACTTTTGCCCTTCATAATCCCTGATTTCGGGAGTTCCGTTCTCCCAGTAGAGGAAGAACATTGCACGGTGTATTATCGTCTGTCCATCTGGACTCCTGTACAGTATCACATTTCCATATTCTCCATATGTCCTGTATCCGGTTTCCCTGCCCTTAACGTAAGTTATGACATTTTTATATGGTGAGTCGGTTTTTTTAATGAAAATTATGCTTCCCGCCACTATCGTTCCATATTCCCATGTGGTTGAATGTTCCATGCTTTCGGATTCCACGACGGATGCTGGAGGCCACACACCTGAATAAACTGACAGTGCTATAAGGATCATAATGACTGCCAGCACAAACAGCATGCTTGCATTTTTAAGAGCCCACTTCCGGATATCCATTTCCTGAGAAAAGTGAATCGTGGTATTTTAAATGTTAGCAAAAAATTTAAAAATGGTGAAATTATGATATGCTTTCACAGTACCAGGTATATCCATCCTTCTGCCTGTTTCCTTGCAATTTCAACAAAACTCGCAGGAACAGAAGTTACTCCGGGAACAAGATCTGCATCGGTGAGATTCCTTTCCTTCATTGCAACTCCGCACGCCACAACCTTGACTTTTTTCATCCCGAGTGCCGGTGAAATCACGCCTTTCTCTATAACCGCAGATATTCCGCTTTCAAGGTACACAACTTCTATCGCTTCAACATCGTCCAACTTTGACATATTTGTTGCTGCTATTATAGATATGGGAATTTTATATTCCTCTGCCACTTCAAATATTATTTTCATAGATAGGAATTATTTTCATGTATTTAAATTATTGCATGATATCAATATAATAATAAAAATAAATACTATGAAATTTTTTAATATATTTATATTTATGCTGTATTTATTAATAAAATATTTAAGATTATTTTGTGTATCCCTGCGAGGAATTGAAAACCGGCGAAAAAACAATTATGGATTTGTCAAACAAAATTGGAATTTCCAAATCTGCGATGTCAAGGCATTTAAAGAACATGAAAATACTGAATATTGTTAAACTTAAAGGTTCAGGAAGCGGTAAAAGCCCGTATAAGTACAGTTTAACATTTTTTGTAAAAAAATTTTAAGTTTTTTATCACATAAATGGGTTTATTACAGGAAGGAAAGAAATCATCAAGGATATTGAACGCCGATTAACGGGCATCAATATCTGGAATTTAGATGCACATTATGGTTTGAAACAAAAAGATATAATTTGAAAGTTGCATATACATCTATGCAAAATCAAAAGTTGAAAAGTTTTGATGCGGGTGGGAAGAAGTACTATTACTATCCCATATCCATTGCGGGCAACGAGGAAAAAATAAAGAGACTGCCAAGATCGCTCAGGATAATACTCGAATCGATGATAAGAAATCTGGACAATAAAAGCATAACGGATGAAGATATAAATGCAATTTTAAACTGGAATCCCGGGGATGTTAAGGATGAGGAGATCCGGTTCAAGGTATCAAGGGTGGTTATGCAGGATTTTACCGGTGTGCCTGCAGTTGTCGACCTTGCCTCCATGAGAGATACCGTAAAGAAGCTTGGCGGAGATCCTGAATTGATAAATCCGGATGTACCTGTGGACCTTGTTATAGACCATTCCATTCAGGTTGATTACTACGGGGAATCCTTTGCTATTGAAAAAAACGAGGATCTCGAGTTTTCAAGGAACAGTGAAAGATACAAATTTTTGAAATGGGCACAGAGTGCATTCAAGAATTTTAGAGTCATACCGCCAGGAACCGGGATAATACACCAGGTCAACCTTGAATACCTGGCGAGTGTAGTTCATGAAAATGAAAAGGATGGCAAGAATTACGCATTTTTTGATACCCTTGTGGGAACTGATTCGCATACAGTAATGATCAACGGGATAGGCGTACTTGGATGGGGTGTTGGTGGAATTGAGGCCGAAGCTGCACTTCTTGGGCAGCCTATAACGATATCATTGCCTGAAGTTATAGGCGTGAGACTTCATGGAGAGATGAAACCTGGTGTAACTGCTACCGATCTTGTGCTAACAATAACAGAACTCCTCAGAAAGAGGAAAGTTGTCGATAAGTTTATTGAGTTTTTCGGTCCTGCAGTTAAATCTCTTTCTGTTCCGGAGAGAGCAACCATATCAAATATGTGCCCGGAATACGGTGCCACACTTGCACTATTCCCGATAGATGAACAGACACTTGAATACCTCAGAATGACTGGCAGAACGGAAGATCATATCGCAATGATAAAGAAATACCTCGAGCTTCAGGATCTTTTTGGTGATGAACAGGATATCGAATATTCAGATGTTATAGATTTTGATCTTTCAAGCGTGAATATAAGCGTTTCCGGCCCAAAACTTCCGCAACAGAGGACGGATATCGACCATATAGAAGATTCATTTCTTGATTATATAAGCCAGGAAACTGGAAACCGCCAGGTATCACTTAAAAGTGTTCCTGTTACCATTAAGGGAAACAGGGAAACTTTACATGACGGAGACATAGTGATAGCAGCACTTACAAGCTGTACAAATACAAGCAATCCTTACGTAATGATAGCCAGCGGCCTGGTTGCAAAGAAAGCTTATGAACTCGGATTAAAGGTCAATCCAAAGGTAAAGACAAGCCTGGCTCCGGGATCAAGGGTGGTTACTGACTATCTTCATGAATCTGGACTCCTGTCATATCTTGAGAAACTTGGATTTTACCTTGTGGGATACGGATGCACAACATGCATAGGAAACAGCGGCCCACTTGATCCTGAACTGGATGAGGCTATAATAAAAAATAATATAAGCACTGTATCTGTACTTTCAGGAAACAGGAACTTTGAGGCAAGGATCCACAGGGACGTAAAAGCGAATTACCTGATGTCCCCGCCCATGGTCGTGGCCCTGGCAATCGCTGGCAACATAACGATAAATCTGGAAAAAGATCCTATAGGAAACGGAAAAAACGGACCGGTTTACCTTAAGGATATATGGCCTTCAAGGAACGAGATCTCTGAGTATACGAATAAATACGTTAAGAAGGAGATGTTTGAAAAAAGGTATGGAAAGATAGAAAACAAGAGGTGGGATGCCCTTCAATATCCGAAAACCCCCGTATATGAATGGGAGGACGATAGCACTTACATAAGAAATCCACCGTTTTTTGATAATTTCAAACTCGAGGAGCTTGCTTCAGATTTTAAAATAAAGGGCGCATTTCCACTTCTCCTGCTTGGAGATGCAGTTACGACGGATCATATCTCGCCGGCCGGATCAATACCAAAGGACAGCCCGGCAGGAAAATACCTGATGGATCATGGCGTAAAGCCAGAAGATTTCAACTCATACGGGTCAAGGCGCGGGAACCACGAAGTCATGATGAGGGGAACATTCGCAAATGTCAGGATAAGAAACCTGATGGTCAGCAGGGAAGGAGGCTACACTATTTATGTTCCTGATGGGAAGGAAACAAGCGTTTATGAAGCAGCTATGAAGTACAGGAACAGCAACGTGCCCCTTGTGGTTCTTGCAGGGAGGGAGTACGGAACAGGAAGCTCCAGGGACTGGGCAGCAAAAGGGACTTACCTCCTTGGAATAAGGGCAGTGGTTGCAAAAAGTTTCGAAAGGATACACAGGAGCAACCTTATCGGGATGGGTGTCATTCCAATGGAATATGAAAACATAAACCCCCAGGACATAGACTTCCACAAAAAGATCGATATAACATTCTCTTCAGTAAGCCCGGGGTCAAAAGCCATCATGAATTATACAGACAGGAACGGCGAAACCCACTCTACAGAACTCAGGATAAGGATTGATACAATAGCCGAGGAAGAATACATAAGAAATGGCGGAATACTGCAGTTTGCATTGAGGAAACTCATGGCATGATAGTTAATAGCCATGAATTTTATTTTTTATTCAATCTAAAAAAATTTTGTCGGTGAAAATAAGGAAAAGAATAAATCATACTTATTTATGCAATTTCATGGAAGATAAAATTAAGGAGACTCTTGCAAGGATTGAAAATGATAGGGTTGAATTTCTTCAGATGCAGTTCACAGATATTATAGGAAATGTCAAGAGTTTGACTATCCCGAAGAACAGATTTGAAAGCGTTCTTACAGAAGGTGTAGTTTTTGACGGCAGTTCTGTTGCTGGCTATGCACAGATTGAAGAATCCGATATGAGGGCCCATCCGGATCTACGAACTTATACGCTGCTTCCGGATGAAATCAGCAAAAGCCGTGTTGCCCGCTTTATTTGCGATATATATACACCGGACATGAAGCGGTTTATGGGTGATCCAAGATATGCGCTTGAAAGGATTCTTGAAAATGTCCAGAAGGATGGCAATGAATTTTTTGTTGGCCCGGAGTTTGAATTTTTCCTGTTCAAGAGAGATTCTTCAGGCAGGCCCACCACAGATCCAAGCGATTACGGCGGGTATTTCGATAACACCCCGAAAGATGCTGCAAGCGAAATAAGGCAGGAGATCGTAAGGGAACTCTATGATCTGGGATATTCTCCAGAAGCGGCTCACCATGAGGTTGCGTACGGGCAACAGGAAATAGATCTCAGGTACGCTCCTGCTCTCAGAATGGCTGACCAGATTGTCATGCTGAAAAGCATAATAAAGAATATAGCTGAGAAATTCGGGCTGTACGCCTCTTTCATGCCAAAACCGATAAATGGCGTGAATGGTTCTGGAATGCACATACATCAGAGCATAATGGCTACAGATGAGAAGGTGAACATGTTTTATGATGAAAAGTCAAAATACGGACTGAGTGAATACGCAATGCACTATCTTGGCGGTCTTTTGTCGCATATAAACGAGGCATCTGCGATCCTTGCCTCGACAGTGAATTCATACAAGAGACTGATTCCGGGATACGAGGCTCCGGTGTATATTTCATGGGCAAACAAGAACCGGTCAGCTCTCGTCAGGATACCCGCGGGCGAAAGAAACAGAAAACGCATGGAACTCAGATGCCCTGATCCATCCGGAAACCCTTATCTTCAATTCACTGCAGTCCTTGCAATGGGGCTTGACGGAATTGCTCATAAAACTGAGGCACCAGAACCGGTAGAAAAAGACATATTCCATATGACACAGGAAGAAAGGGAAGAAAACGGCATTCAGTCAATGCCTGAGAGTCTCGGGGAGGCCCTGCATCATTTCAGAAACAGCAAGCTCATTAAAAATACACTCGGTGATCACATCTACGAAAATTATATAACTGTTAAACAGCGCGAATGGGATGCTTTCCGATCCTATGTAACGGACTGGGACATATCCAGGTATCTGCCTGTTCTCTGAATTTTATAAATACATTCATTTTTATGTTCCGTGCGGGCATATTTTTTCCTGATGTGTTATGAAGCAAATAATTCTTGCAGAATAATATTTTGCCTGCGCGAATATTTATATAAAACAAAATCGTTAGAACGATGATGGGATTGTTGCGAAATTCTGACAAATGAGGCATGACCCGGTCCTTCTACGTTAAGGCCCTGGCCGGATGCCGTGGAATGATCGATCCCAGAGCAATGGAATGAAGAGGATGTTGGAATGAATAAAGCTGCTATTATAGGATACGGAATATCTAAATTTGGAAAGAGAACTGACGCTTCCATGTATGATCTCATCTGGGAGGCGGGAAATGAGGCCATCAAGATGAGTGGCGTGGATAAGAATGAAATAGAGAACCTTGTGGTTTCGAACATGGGTATGTGGAGTTCTGAGGAACTTCCGGCTGTTGTGGCAGGAGAAGCCCTTGGTATAAAGAATGCAGGAAACATGCGGGTGGAAGCCGCATGTGCAAGCGGAAGTTCTGCAATTGCAACTGCAAATGACATGATAGTCTCCGGCAGGTCCAAAATAGTGATGGTTGTCGGCATCGAAAAAATGAATGAGGTGAATTCGGAAACGGCCATTGAGCTGATAGGAAGAGCTGGAAATTTCCTCTGGGAATACGAAATGTTTGGGCTTACTTTTCCGGGATATTATGCACTTTATGCGTCGGCATATATGAACAGGTACAGTGCAAGGGAAGAGGACCTTGCTCTTGTTTCGGTCAAAAATCACCATTATGCTTCCATGAACCCGATTGCACATTTCAGGAACGAAATAAAGGTTGAGGATGTCCTGAAGAGCAGGTATGTTGCATGGCCCCTGAAGCTGTATGATTCATCGCCCATCAGCGACGGTGCTGCTGCACTTATAATTGTTTCAGGAGACATAGCTCGAAACTATACGGATTCCCCTGTGTTCATTGAGGGTATAGGATCGAACCTTGGAACTTCTAATCTGAGCAAGAGAGATGATTTCACGGGAATAGAAGCTGCATCAATGGCGGCAGGCAAGGCTTACAGGATGGCTGGAATAGACCGCGATAGGCCGTGGAAGCAACTGGATGGTGCAGATGTACACGATTGCTTTTCCATTGCTGAAATTATGGCCTATGAAGATCTCAACTTCTGTGAAAAGGGGGGTGCTTCGGGCATGCTCAGGGATGGGGAAACCTATATAGGCGGAAAGATTCCTGTAAACCCGGACGGCGGCCTTATATCAAAGGGACACCCGATAGGGGCAACCGGGGTTGCAATGGCGGTCGAAGCATCCAAGCAACTCCTGAGAAAAGCCGAAAATGGAAGGCAGGTAGATGTTAAAAATGGAAAATTTTTGACTCATAACGTAGGTGGTACAGGGCATTATGCCTATGTTACAGTTTATGGTATTTGAGGTGGAAAAAATGACGGATATTATCAAAAATGATGAAAAAACAAACATGCCATATCTGGATGATCTGAGGCAGCTGACAATAAGATATAAGGTTCCTGTGAAATATATTGAAAAATTTTATAAGGGTTTGGAAGATGGAAAGATTTACGGGACAAGATGCCCCGTATGTGGAAAGAAGTATTTTCCACCGGAGGCATGGTGTTCTTCATGCGGTTACAGTGGCGAGATGGATTTTTATGATCTTAACCGCGAAGGCACTCTGCTGACCTTTACCGTTATATACGCCAAGCCTGCATCTTTCTCAAAGTTTGATAACTACATCGTTGGAATAGCCCATCTGGAAAAAGAGGATTTGAACGTGCTGGCATGGATAGATGAAAAGGATGCCTCGAACGTAAAAGTTGGAATGAAGATAAGGCTTGAGGTTAGAGAACGGCCAACAGATGGAATCATGATATATACAATAGTAAAGTCATGAAATTTTTTTAAATGCTATCCATAAACTTTTTTTTCTGCCTTTTTTTCTCCCGCCTTATAATGTAATAATGCAGAGCAATCAGAGCTATCCCTATTGGAAGGAGGACAAAACCCACAAATATTGTTGCAATAACATAATATGAAACAACCTGGTAATCAATTTCAATGGTAACATTCGTTGTCCCTGTATTCTTCACGTGAAGGTACCACAACCCCTGCTGGTTTCCTATTATGCTTCCGGTGGTATTTCCATATCTATTGAACTCATTAATGTATTCCTTCCCCGAGGGAGATTGCATATATGCGGATAATGATGTTGTCGGACCGTTGAATATAATGTAAAATGATATATAATCTCCCGAAGATGCTTCCTTGCTCAAATTTATTGACTGGCCTGCATTAAGGTAATTCTGTGAATTTGAAGATCCCCGGGACACCTGGTAGGCTGAAAGAGTGAAAAGAACGATAGAAATCACAATTAGTACTATTCCAATTTTTTTAAAGATTCCGGTTTTTATTTGCATCTAGTTTAGTAAATTTTTATATGAATTTAACCTTTTATGAATAATATCGTGTATATATTAAATTAATAATATATATTGTGCGATAACGACGGTTATAAACCTAGAATCATTTGCTTAAATTAGCGGCCGGATATTCAGGAGGGTTGCTAAAGTTATGAATTCTGTTAACTACATTAACGTCCATCTTTGGAAGCCATCATCCTTCAAGAAGATCGTTAACTTCCGTACAGAAGTATAAATGACCCTGCCACTTACAGCTCACGTTTCAGGACTGCTTCTGATCGTTAAAGATCCGGCCTGGGTTTTAAGTTATTCCAGCGACAATATGTTCCATTTTCGTTTTACCGTTTTCCTGCACCACTGACTGAAGGGCTTATGATTACAGATGCGTTTTCATAAAAACTGTCATCATGTTTATAATCCAGCTCGCTAGTCCTTATACTGGCTTTAATTTAACAACCAGGGAACTTTTCTGCCAGTATCCTGTTTTTGTACTGGCGGTGCCTGATGAAAGTATAGATCTCGTTAAGTCGTTAGCAGGCCCGAACTGAATTGGTATGCCATAAACATTATATAGCGTTAGAAAATATCGCTTATACTAAAGAGAAATGGCTTATGTTATAATTTTATTATAACATTAGGGCAATAATCAAGTTTAAATGGTGATATTGTGGCTAATGGAATGAATGCGGGTAAGAAGCTTTCGAACAACCGGAGCAAGTTCAGGTGGTCCGATCGTGATTATAAGAGGAGAATATTGCAGTTAAAGAGAAAAAGTGACCCACTGGAGGGCGCACCTCAGGCAAAGGGCATAGTTATTGAAAAAGTCGGAATTGAGGCAAAACAGCCCAACTCCGGCATACGAAAATGCATAAAGGTGCAGCTGATTAAAAATGGGAGGCAGATAACTGCCTTTGCAGTGGGTGATGGTGCCATAAACTACATCGATGAGCACGATGAGGTTACCGTTGAAGGAATAGGCGGAAGAATGGGAAGAAGTAAGGGAGATATCCCGGGAGTTCGTTACAAGGTTATAGGTGTTAACAGCATATCGCTGCACGAACTTGTGAAGGGAAGAAAAGAAAAGACGGTGAGATAAATGCTTATGCTTTTTGATAAGTATGATGTGAACAATATTGAAGTACACGACCTTGGCCTGTCAAAATATATGAATATAAAATCTGCCCTGAATCTTCATACTGGTGGAAGATTCTCTTCATACTACGCCGGAAAAATTAATATGAACGTAGTTGAGAGGCTAATTAATAAACTTATGAGAACAGAAAAATGGACTGGAAAGAAGTACAGTGCTTATAAAATAGCCAGGGAAGCTTTTGAGATAATAGAAACAAAAACGAAGCAGAACCCGGTCCAGATACTTATAAATGCTATTGAAAATGCAGGTCCCAGAGAAGAAGTCACAAGGCTGAAATACGGTGGAATAGCAGTTCCAAAATCTGTAGATGTGTCTCCTTCAAGGCGCCTTGATGAGGCTTTGAGAAATATAGCTATAGGAGCAACAAATTCATCATTCAAAAACAAAAAATCTATCATAAACTGCCTTGCCGATGAAATAATGCTGGCTGCAAAGAATGATGCCAGTTCATATGCAGTAAGCAAGAAAGAAGAGATAGAAAGGGTAGCTCAGTCTGCAAGATGAGCTATTTTATTTTTTTATAAGTTTAGGATATTTTAAGCAGTATTATAATTGATTTTCTTGTATTTATTGGATCTGCCTACTTTAATAGATCCTGAAATCCAAGCAAAAAAGAAAATGTAATGGAATCACTGCTTAATCGTAAGACCTGTCGTCTGTATTGCTGTAATTGAAATAGCTATCCTTCTGGGACATTGTATTTTCAGATGAATAAGCAGCTGCCATGTTTCCGTATTGTTTCATTATTTTTTCTTCAACTGGCAGATAGAGTTTTATCGCTTCCTTTACGTCCTCTGCTTCTATAAGTTTGTTTCCCTTAAAAACTGCTATGTCGCCGGAAGCCCTTATCAGACCGCCAAGTTCCCTTAACCTGAGTGTTAGTGAATCGTTTTTATGTTCTATCATCTTTGCGCGTTTGCGGCCTTCGGCAATTATAAGCTGAACACCTTCCATTGTCATGTGCGGTATTTTTCCGTCCATGGTGATTTCCTGGGATATGAACTGAAGATATTTAACACGATTTTCCGGTGTGTCTTTCATTGTGGTTTCCATGAGAATTTCGTAGCCGTTTCCCACCATTCTTGATCTCAGGGGGCTGAGAATATACTGCAGATCATTAATGTTGCAAGCGGCAACCAGTATAAAATCCGCAGGGACGTTGTCGACTCTGACGCTGGCACCGGCACTCTGTGGGTTTCTACCTGTTATGGGAAAAATTTTTTCCTGCATAGCTGTCAGTATAAATCTTTGAAGGTTCCCGAGATGCGTTATTTCATCTATAAAGAGCACACCTTCGTGGGCTTCGTGAACTGCCCCGGCAATAACACGTTCATATGGTGAAGTTCCCAGCTGTGGATGCCCGCCGTATGGATCGTGCCTGACGTCACCCAAAAGTTCTGTTTCACTTGCTCCAGTAGCAAGCACAAAAGGATTTCTGTCAATAGGAACTATTGTTTTGCTGGGACTTTTTTTCTCTATTCTTCTTCTCCGTTCAAGAGTCCTTTCATCGAGCACCTTTATTTTATCGTTGTATTTTTCATATACGACTACTTCGTCCTTATCCCCGTTCTTCCGTGTTACAGTGGCCCTATCCACATTGCTCTGCACACCGAATGCAGCGCCTATAACATTGAAAACATCGCCAAAAGGACCCTGTGCGCTTATCTGATTTTTTGGAGTATTACAGTTAGGGCATACCATTTCCGTCGGGGAAGAGTAAAACCCGCATTTGGTACACCTGTAGCCTAATCTTTCTGCTACGCTTACAGGGGCATCCTTAGGATCTATCAGATCTCCTTCCACAGAACTTTCATCCTCACGCTCCCTCATAACTTCGCTTCTTGTCTTTATTTCAACAAAAGGCCGTTCAGGATACTGCGGATTATGTACAACCCTGATTTCCTCATTGGGCATTCCGATATAAAACGACATTGCCTGCGCAATCATTGATTTTCCAACTCCAGGAGGCCCAACAAGAAGCAGATGCCGCCTCTGCTTCGCAGCTATCCTGGCTATTCTCACTGCCTCGTCCTGTCCGATAACCCTTTCTAGCGGGTTGGACGGTATTTTTATATACGAAGTGTCAGAATACTGATCAAAAAAATCTACGTAGTTCGATCCCATGCTATCACGTTAATATCTACCGGTTTTTTGGTTATATGGCCCAGTTTTATTCCATATATATTCTTTATGCCAGCATTGTAAGCAACATCTATCAAACGCTGTGATACTATGCCACCAGTTATTATAGTATTTCCATGCATATCCGGTGGCATTTTTTCTACTGTCTCATTTACCGGAATTGAATATATCATTTGCCCCTGAGCATCATAAATCTCTGTTGTTTTAACCTGTGAAAGCGATTCTATTCTTCTGGAAACTTCACGCGGATTAAGGAGATCCAGATAACCTTTCTTTGAAACTTCTATTTCTTCCTGTACGGGTTTTTCCTCGATGATTTCTTTTTTTTGAGGTTTTTCTGTTTCCAGGACTGTTTCAGATTTCTCGTTGTTCTGTTGCGGCTGCTGATGATTATTGGTAACATTGTTAGAAACAATGTTCCTGCTGGAATAATCCTTAAGTTCGTCATTCATTCCGTGCATTGACAGGTACTGATCGAGAGGAGTCTTGTATCTCAAAGCTTTGACAATCTGCTTGTATGTGAGTTCTTCAACTTCTGTTCCTGGAGGTGCTCTTGCAACGAAATCAACCTCAGCCACCTGGAGCATTTCCTTAAGTATGAGGTCACCACCACGATCGCCATCGAGAAACACAGTAACTGTGCGTTCTTTTGAAATTTTTTTGACAGAATCTGGAATATTCGTTCCCTGAACAGCAACAGTATTCTTTATACCGTATTTCAGAAGATTCAAAACATCATTTCTACCTTCTACAACAATAATTGAATCTGAATCATTTATGGCTGGCCCCGCTGGAAGTTTTTCCTCCCCGTATGAAATAATCTCGGATTTTTCAACTTCCTCCCTTACACTCTTTACAAGGCTTTCACTTAGATCGTCACCCTTGCTATTCATGTCCTGATATATCTTTTTAGCCCTGTCGACTATTTTCTGTCTCTTTTGCACGCGGACATCTTCTACATTTGCTACTTCCACTTTAGCTTTGCACGGACCTATTCTGTCTATAGTTTCTAGAGCAGCAGCCAGAATTGCTGTCTCTACCTGGTCAAGACCGGACGGGATAAGGGCATAACCCTCTGTACGCCCTTTTTTACTATCAATTTCGACCTCTATTCTACCGATCTTCCCACTTTTTTGAAGATCCCTCAAATCAAGATCGTCACCAAGCAAACCTTCAGTTTGACCAAATATAGCACCAACAACATCTGGTTTCTCAACCACCCCATCTGTATATATTTTCGCCTTGATCATGTATTTTGTTAAATTCGGATCTACGTTCATTAATATCACCTTTCTTTATGATAATGAAATCAACATTATCACATATTATAGGCATCGATTATACCTATGCATAAATTGTATATAATATATTCTATTGCAAAAGTTGACTATTTCATAAGAATTTGTAGTTAAAGACTACAAAATTATCGAACTTTTCTCTATATTGTATGTTTAGTTTTATTTTTTTATTTTTAAGAACATATAAATTTTTGGAATATTTGCCCGAACTTTGAATATAAATAATATATAATGTAAAAAATTAAAATTATAAATATATAAAATTGCAGTACAATTTTTGTTAACTTAAGCAATATTACTCATCATATCATTATCATTACTTTGAGTATCGGTTTGGAAATCGTATCATGCGAGAGTCACATATATATATTCAGTTTGGATATTCAAAGAAGGTTATTTATGATAAGATTTGGAATTGCAGGCATTCCACTTACAAGCAAAGGGAGAACTTTTGTAGATTCGGTTGAAGAAACGCACAATTTGGGATTAAATGCCCTTGAGGTCCAGCTGCTTAGGGTAAACGTGCAGGAAAACCCAGCTGATGAATATACCGGCATGAAACCAAGAGATGTCGAAAATTCGATTATTATCGATGTACTAAGGCAGGACGATGAAGGGAATTATAACAGTGTGGGAATTGATACGGAAATAGAAGAGAATGATATTGTACAGGAGCTCTTCTGGAACATGGCCAAAAATTATGATGAACTTGAAATGGGTGGCCATTTGGCAGAAGAACTTGATGTTACCTTATCTATGCACGCCCCTTACTATATGGATATGATATCTGACCCCGAAATAGCAGCTAAGTCCATTAACCATTTAAGATGGACGCTCATAATTGGAAAACACATAAAGGCAAGAAGAGTCGTCACGCATTCGGGCTTCTACAATGGAAGCAAAAAAGACAGCCTTAAAAAATTCACGGATGTTTATTCATCAGTTATTAAGGATTTTCCGCCGGAAAAAGGATATCCGTACATAGGCGTTGAAACATCCGGCAAACCGGAAGTTTTCGGGACTGTTCAGGAAATTTTGGGGATGGCAAAGAAGCTTAAGATAGAACCTATATTGAACTTTGCTCATGTTCATTCGATAACTGGAGGCTCCCTGGTAGAGATAAAAAATTTTGAAACTATTATAAATGAATTTAAAAAATATGCCAAATACGATCTATATACCGAATTTTCCGGTGTTGAATTTCAGGGCAATACAGAGACGAAATTAACGGCAATAAAACATGGAACTTTAAAATTTGAAACTCTATCAGAGTATCTTGTTGATTATAATGATGATATGACACTCATATCCTCATCTCCGCTTCTTGAGCATGATGCACAGTACATGGAAGTAATATATACAAGATCCTATTATAAAAAATTACAGAAAAGACATTTAAGTGAAAAGCAAGCAACGGGTGAGTAAATTGAGAGAATATCCTGTCAAGAAAACAATAAAGCTGTCAAAGGAATATATAGTTGAGACGTCGCATCAGTTTTCTGATGATGTCAGGGAAGAAGATGGATTGGTTATACTGAGTATACCGGGCATATCAAAAATTGAGATTAGGATAAATGGAAAGAAGATTGAGGTTAGTACATCCGGATATGAAAAAACCACGGATGGATTAAACGCTATTTCTATTTATAATAACCTCATAGAAAAATTAACGGGATATTCTGCCCAGGAAAGAAAAAAACGTATATCAAAATAATCTCGTTATGAATTAAACATTAAATTCAAAATTTTAATTTAACTAAATAAATAAAAATTAAAGGCCTAATTTTCACGGCATATAGAACTGAAGAGAAATAGCAAGTACCATTATAACTACCATAAGGCCAAGTGTAACGAATGAAGCTATATGTGTTATCTTTCTTATCTTTTTCATCTGGTCATATTTTCTTTCCTCACTTAACCTCATTATCAACTTTCCATGATATATATTATTGACGTACATCAGCACGATCATGACTATAACAACTATCACCTTTGCAAGAAGAATCTCCCCTCCTGCAGTAGTTGTCAATAATGAGAAATTCCCTCCAACATATTCATATCCGAGATATGCCCCTGTAGCCAACAGGATTATTATCAATGCGTGAGTGTAATAGCCAAAAAGCCTGCCTATAAGCCCGACAATCCTTGTTCTTAGAGTTTCATCAGTTGTATATTTGTAGGAGGCAGGCCATACTATTAACCAGATAAAAAATGATCCTCCGATGAAAAATATTGCAGAAAATTCATGAATATAAAGAACAATCATTACCAGTTCCAGAGTATCCATAGGCGGCTATGATTGCTAATTATAAAAAAATATGTTTAACGTGACGAAAAATTTCATATTAATTTCTAAATGCAGTATTTATAAAAATATATGTTTATTTAAGTGGCATTCATATTTAAATATTTATATATCAATAAAAGCGCAATAATTGGAATCCTCTATAATAATTAATTAATGACTATTTTTATTATAATTTTAAGATATCTGGTGATGACAGTTAATACGCTATTTATTAAAAACACGATAGAAATATTTTAATACATCTAAGTGTATTATGATATCAGGTGAAAAAGATGGTTGGAATAAGCGAGTTGTCAAAGGAAGTCGCCAAGAAATCGAACACCACGCAGAAAATTGCCAGGACAGTAATAAAATCGTTCCTGGACGAGATAATTTCTGAATCTAATGGTGGCCAGAAGATAAATCTTGCCGGTTTCGGTATATTTGAGAGGAGAACTCAGGGACCGAGGAAAGCAAGAAACCCGCAGACAAAGAAGATAATTGAAGTACCCTCAAAGAAGAAATTCGTTTTCAGGGCTTCAAGCAAAATAAAATACCAGCAGTAAACGGTTGCCAATACAAAATTAAAACTTTATTTTATAATTTTTAACTTTGTTTTATAATATAACTACGGGAAATGATTTATTTTTATTAGGCATTAGCCAGAATGGAAGCTATAATCTTCCCCAAAAGAGAAATTTATCATGAAAAAAATAAAAAATACACATTCGAAATTTTTTCAGACAAAGAACCGCCGTTTGAATACGAAGTGTTAAACAATCAAGTACCGGAAAAGCATTTTTTATCGGATCTTGGGAAAAAGGAACTGGAAGAGACAATGAGATACTATGACGTATATTCAGGTTTTGAGAGTTTTGCGGCAGATGCAATATTTGAAAAATTTGGAAATAGAAAGAAATCCCCCGCTATTATGGGTATACTTAATGCCACACCGGATTCGTTTTTTGCTGGAAGCAGGACGGAGGGAAATGAATACAGGATACTAAAAATGATAGAAGAAAAACCTGACATAATTGATATAGGGGGCGAGAGCACCAGGCCAGGGAGTATGCCTGTCAATCCGAAGGAAGAGACAGAGAGGATAGTGCCTGTAATCAAGATGATACGCGACCACTCCGATATACCTGTTTCTATTGATACCAGGCATTTTGAGGTAATAGATTCTTTATTGAAGTATGATATAGATTACATAAATGACATTTCCGGTTTCAGCGATGAAAAAATGGTTAAACTTGCCAGGGAAACGGATCTTAAATGCATAATAATGCATATGAAGGGAAATCCACAAAATATGCAGAACTATACCTCATATAATGATATAACAAAAGACGTCATATCGTTCCTCCAGAGCAGGATAATGGAACTGATAAACAAAGATATTAAAAAAGAAAGGCTAATAATTGATCCGGGTATAGGTTTCTCAAAGGATTTCTATGGAAATCTTGAGATTTTAAAAAATATAATGTCATTCCATATAGGATTTCCACTGCTTGTTGGTGCTTCAAGAAAGACATTCATAGGCCATATAACCGGCAAGATCGCTGAAAAAAGGTTGCCCGGGACTATAGCAACAACAATATACCTGGCCCAGAATAAAACTGATATAATAAGGGTACACGACGTAGATGAGAATCGGGATGCCTTGATCACATATGCCGCATTAATTGGAGAATACTCATGATGCGTACTGGTACTATTCTGGCAGTCTGTTTTACTACTTCAAAATGAATAATGAATATATGCTGCAATGGACAGCCGGGTTATATAATACTTTATGACTTGTGTTTCGCATGATTTATTATGCCATAATTACTTCCAGCATATTGTTTCACGGGATGGATATGCAATATCAATCAGTTCTTGTAGTGTACCAGCGATAACTTTTTCAGAACAGGTACATCGAGTTTTTCTGGAAAGTGCGTGAGATTCCAGGAAATGGAAGGAATAGAGAAACGAAGATGGAGATTCCAGAAGATGTGGTGGCTGGTGCACTTCTATGAAAAAAGTTCTAATGACAGTTATGTGATCATTTCCGTGCTATTTATTTTTTCCATGCCCAACGATCTCTTCACTCACCCCTTCTGAACCATCTTCATCCTGTTTACGTAATCCTCTATATTACTAACTATTGTTTGTTAGAGTTTAAAGTCGGAGTTCACTCGACCATCCTTCTATTCACCCTTGTTTCAGGGTATTATGTCGAGACGAAGGGCAGTCAACCTACAGGACGGCCTCTCAGGCCAAGTGCACCGTCGACTGCCTCTCCGACTCTCACACTGTCATCGTCATGACAATGCTGCCAAAAGAACTTTTTTTCATTGACATCTACAGGAAGCCGGAAAACACATCATGAAGTGCCGACAACACCCATTAAGAGCAAAAATTCGGCACTTAAATTTGCGAAACTCAAATTTAACTAAACGTTTGCTAAAAGGAGAAAAAGGTTATAAGGCCGGGCGATTTTTTATAGCACGATTTTTTCCTATCATGAATATTGAGTATACCACCGGAGCTATGAATATTAGAATGGCAGGATCGATCCTGAAAAACTGGAAAATTGCGCCGTCTGCGGATGATCCAATGGCAAAACCTATTGCAGAAAAAAGCTCGTAATAGAATACCCCCATCTTTGGGGAAATAGATGCGGAGGTATATGAAAGCACTTTGGAAAATGCTATTGAGGATCCGATGCCAGCCATTATGACAAGCGAAAAAACTGAGTATACGTTTATTCCGAAAAAAAGGACCAATGGAGATGCTGAAAACAATGCAGAGACGATGGAAAATTTGACTATACTGTTGCTTCTTATGAAATTCAGTATAAGAAACATAAGTGCCTGGGTTATTGAAAAGAGTGCCTCTATTATGCCTATGAGCTCATAACTGAATCCCTCTCCACGCAGAAATGGAACTACAACATACAGGGCGAACCCCAGAGACATGCCTGAAAACAGCAATGGCATTATAAGTAATACATTCAATTTTGTAGAACTCCTGTTTTCTGTTACTTCCTTAATTTTTGGAGAGAACATCCCGGCGAGTATAAAAAATACGACAGAAATTATGAATATAGCCCTGAACCCATAATCCTGTATTATAAATCCGGCCATTATCGGTGCAATGGCCATGGGAAAACCCCATGAAACTGAGTATTTCTCAGCGTTTCCAGATCCTTCCATAAAACTCAGGGATATTTCAATTGAGATCCAGAAGAAAGCCTGTATAAAGGATGACATAGCAAGAAGCATTATGAATAAATTCTGCTTCATGAAAAAAAATGCTATAGTTACCATGGCCACCAGAAATGGCGTTGTTCGTATTCCTATGTTCAGCATTCTTATATTTGACCTCAGGTATATAAGGGCGGCTATAAAGAATGGAACATTCGCTATCAGCCCCAAAAGGCCTATTAGCAGGTAGCTGTAATGGTATAAGACGCCTATGAGCGGAAATGTAAAACTCAGCAAAAGCCACGCAATAGCGTAATTTGTGCTTGCTGCAATCATCCTTGAATTTATGTTCATTCTTTCACAATCTTAATAGCGAGGATGATAAAATTATTATTTTATAACGCTGAAAGGCAAAGTTTTTTGATTGCCGCTCAAAAGGTCCTTGAAAGTAACAGTACTGTTTTTTTCCTCTTCATTGCCTATTATAACTGCATAGTCAAATCCGTAATTTCCTGCATATTTCAGCTGATAAGATATATTTTTTGATGATATGTCCATTGAAACTATATTTTCACCGTTTCTAAGCATATTTGCAACCCTTATGGCATATGATTTATTAGTCCCTGGCAGCGTGCAGACATAATACTTCTTCATCTTTTCTTTTATATTCACATTCTCACGTTTCAAAAGAAGCGATATGACTGCATCACCCATCCCGAATCCGACGGCTGGAATATCCTGGCCAGAAAATAAGCGTGCAAGTTCATTGTACCTTCCTCCGCCAAGTATAGCCCTGAATTCGCCCCTGGCGTCGTATGCCTCAAAAACAATTCCTGTATAGTACGAAAGACCTCTGACAATTGAAAAATCATATTTAACATTTATATCTTCATAATCCCTGATCATGCCAACGGTTTTTTCTATGCGATCTATCTGTTCTTCAGATCCGGGTACGTCGATAACGCTGCGAATTTTGCCTGCGTCTATATTCTTTGAAGCCAGCGTGTATATTTCTTCGCACGCTTCATCACTTATTCCCCTGCCCTGAAGCTCTGTAATAAAACTTTCCCTTGATATTTTATGGAATTTGTCAATAACATTAAAAACGGAAAGAACATTGTTTATTCCATATGATTTTAAAATATACTCTATCAGTTCCCTGTTATTTATACGTATTTCGTACACGTTTGAAAGGCCAATTGAATTGAGTATAGAAGCTGCAAGAGCAATTATCTCGGCATCTGCATCGGCGCTGTCATTACCGAAAATATCCGCGTTGAACTGATAATGTTCCCTGTATCTTCCAGCCTGGGGATCTTCGTATCTCCACACCTTTGGGAAGCTGTACCACCTTACAGGTTTTACCAGGTCTTTTCTTGAGGTCAGCATCCTGACGGTTGATGGCGTTGCCTCAGGGATCATGGTCACTTCCCTTCCTCCCTTGTCAGTAAATGAAAAGGTCTGCTCGAGGAGCTCTTCGCCGGATTTTACCCTGTAGAGATCCAGTGACTCCAGGCTTGGGAAATCTATTTTTGAATAACCATATTCTCTAGCGCGCATTTCTGCTTTTTCTGATATATAACTCTCGTACTGCATATCCTCCGGATAGAAATCACGGAATCCCTTCAATTTTTCAATATTCAATTTTTCACCTATATAATTTTTGTACGTTATTTTAGCCATCGGGCTTTGATGTAAGATGGTTTTGCATGATTTTTATTTTTCCATGCGGAATCGCCGTTCATTCATCATTTTCTATGCCTGAAGTATATTTTGAAGGGCATGTTCGGATGCTGCAGATGTTGCAGAGCAATTCATCCACATCCGAAATTGACGATATTTTAACGGCCTTAATTCCATCAATTTTTGATATATCTTCATAAGCCTTGCCTGAAATAGGGCGATAGAAAGTAACCCTTATAAAGCTCTCGTCCTGGCCCATATTCCTTGAAAATATTTCACGTATGTAGCATCCATACCTCAGGATTATCGAAAATACCTGTGAAATGACTGATGGATAGCGGCCATTTGTGGTTATGATGGTCACTATCTGGCTTCCGGTCATAATTGCTATTTTTGAAATGTCCGATGATGGTACTATCGATTCCATTACTTTCTTTACAGGCCCAAAATTTTCAACTGCCTTAAGCGTTTCATAGACAGTCCTCCTGTTAACGCAGAATGCCTTTGAGATCTCAGTTACAGATACTTCTATATTTCCAATAAAAAAACGGCCATCCCTTATAGAAATGCCAGTATTGTAAAGGCCCTCTATTATCTTTCTTTTTATGGGTTGATCTTTGAAGTATTCGTTAAGAACCATTAGCATAAGCATATATTTTTAATAACTATTTATATGATGTGTAACTTTTATGTGCGATTCGTTGCGTTAAGGATTGTTATTCCTTTATCGTCTCTTCAGGGTTTTAAAATTCTAAAAGCTTATATAATGATATCTGTTATTAATATTATAAAGCTCGATAAGCTTAATTATAAATTTGTAATTACTTATTTCCTATGCATCTTATTGAAGAGGTTGTTATGAGCGATAATTTACAGTCAAAAATTCACAACTACACAACGCTTGGAGAATTGTCACGAGCTATTAACCGGGGGCTGAGCCTCAGAAACCGGCATATGAGCGAGGAGGAATCCAATGAAGCTGCAGAACATATAATAAATTTTTTTGGCTATAACGACCGTGTTATAGATAATATGCTTGAGCCCGAAGATCGTGATTCATTTTACACCATGGAAGATATTGGGATACTGCAGACTGAAAGGGAAGAAACGACACTCTTTGATGGCAGGGAGTGGCGAATCCATTACTGGATTCTCAATGTAGAGAGAATAAGGGAACTGGCCGGCATGAAAATAGAGAACCGTAAAGACGATTCAGGTGCAGAGTATAAAATTTATGAAGAGATACCTGATGATTACTGGAAATCTGCACAATAAGGTGTTAACGAATGCATGTAGCTGTTCTTGATAAGGAAAGATGCCACCCCAAAAAATGTCATCATGAATGCCAGTATTATTGCCCACCTGTCAGGAATCATATAATGGCGATTGATTTTCCCGTTCCGGATGAGCAGCCGGTTATTTCTGAGACTTTATGCATAGGTTGCGGGATATGTGTGAAACGATGCCCGTTCGGAGCTATTAAGATAGTTACGCTTCCGGATGAGCTGAACAGGGAAACCCTTCATAGATATGGAGAAAATGGATTCAGAATTTATTCTTTCCCATCCATTGTTCAGGGAAAGGTTTCTGCAATATTAGGGCAGAACGCCCTCGGAAAGACAACAACCCTGAATATACTTTCAGGAGTGACTGTCCCAAATCTAGGAGATTACAAGAATCAACCATCAAAAGACAAAGTAATAGAGAGGTTTGCAAAGACAAGCATGGGAGCCTATTTTAAGGGTATTTACTATGAGGGAAAGAAAACTGTTTTAAAAAATCAGTACGTTGACCTGATACCGAAAGTTGTTAGTGGGACTATTGGAGAAATACTGAAAAAGAATGATGAAACAGGAACCTACAGGGAACTCATAGACAGCCTCAACCTGCAGGGTTCGGTAGACAAGAGTGTCAAGGAATGCTCTGGTGGTGAGCTGCAGAAGTTCGCAATAGCAGCTACTCTAGAAAAAGATGCTGATGTGTATCTTTTTGATGAGATGACATCATACCTTGATATAGGCGAACGGCTGAACGTGTCAGAAGTGATACAGGAACTGTCAAAAAGAAAGATGGTTGTTGTTGTGGAGCACGATCTTGCAATACTTGACTGGCTAGCTGATGGAATTAATATAGTATATGGCGAACCTGGTGCATATGGAATTTTTTCTGAACCAATGAGCACAAACAGGGCCATAAATGCCTTCCTTTTAGGGTTTCTCCGTGAAGAAAATATGAGAATAAGGAATTATCCAATTGAATTTGAAAAAAAATCATCAAAGAGAAGCCAGTTTCCGCAGAAACTTGTGGAATGGACTGACATGGAAAAGAGGCTTGGAAGTTTTACTCTAAAAGTTAACAAAGGAGAAATTCACAGGGGACAGATAATTGGCGTGCTTGGAAGGAACGCTCAAGGAAAAAGTACTTTTATGATGATGATGGCGGGAGTGTTAGCACCGGACAGCGGCTCAGTTTCAGAGAATATAAAAGTCTCTTATAAACCGCAATATATATCCTCAGATTATGATGGTACGGTTTACGAACTTATAGGAACATCCCTGAAAGATCGTGCAGAAGATTCGTTCATCAAAAACGAGATCATGCATCCGCTTGATATAGAGAGCCTGTACGAAGATGAGGTTTCAGATCTTTCCGGAGGCGAACTTCAGAGGCTTTCAATAGCTCTCACGCTTTCGAGGGATGCTGAGATATACCTTCTGGATGAGCCATCCGCTCACCTTGATTCCGCGTACAGGATGGTTGTTTCTAAAGTAATACGCAGAGTTATGGAAAATACAAAAAAAACGGCACTGATAATTGACCATGACATATATATGATAGATCTGATATCTGATGCACTCATTATTTTTTCTGGAAAACCAGGAATAGAGGGCCAATCATTTGGGCCAATGGACATGAGGTCAGGTATGAACATGTTTCTTAAGCTGGTAGGCGTCACCTTCAGAAGAGATCAGTCTTCAAACAGGCCGAGGATAAATAAGAAAGACAGCAGCCTTGACAGAACTCAGAAAGAAGAGGACAATTATTATTATGCGTAATTTTTATGGAAGTAATAGAACGTGATGGGCTTGCAAGAATAGCGAAATTTTATACGCCCCATGGGATAATTGAGACTCCAACAGTTTTACCGGTTATCAATCCGAATCTCATGGACATAAAGCCGGAGGAAATGAAAAAATTCGGCTTGCAGGGTATAATAACCAATAGTTACATAATAAGGAGAAATGATGGCCTGCGGGAACACGCCCTGAAGTATGGCGTACATTCCCTTGTTGGATACGATGGACCCATAATGACAGATTCAGGAACTTTCCAGAGTTATGTCTATGGATCTATAGAATACGGAAACCGTGAAATAGTTGAATTTCAGAAAAATATCGGAAGCGATATTTCAACAATCCTGGATATTTTTACAACCCCTGAAACCTCAAGATCCGAAAGCGAAAAAGCTGTGATCGAGACCTACAGGAGGATGGGGGAGGTTGAAGACCTTGGAGGAATTACAGCTGCCCCTATTCAGGGATCTGTTTATCCCGACCTGAGGAAAAGATCGGCAGAGATGATGAATTCCACAAACGCCGCTTATCTTCCAGTTGGCGGAGTTGTTCCACTGCTTGAAAGCTATAACTATGAGAAACTTGTGGATATAATACTGGAATCAAAATTAAACTCGAGCTTCAACAAGCCCATGCATCTCTTTGGCGGAGGCCATCCCATGTTTTTTGCTCTTTCTATATACATGGGAATAGATGTTTTTGATTCTGCATCATATATAAAATATGCAAAGGACGGCAGGATCATATATCCGGATGGAACAAGGGATATTTCAAAGGTCAAAGATTTTCCCCCATGGAGCCCGCTTTGCGGAAAATATACTGCCAAAGAGCTCCTGGACCTGAACAGAAATGTAAGGGAAATAGAACTGGCAAGGCATAACCTTGCCGCTATTTTCATGGAGATAAATGAGGTAAAGGAGAGGATATATGAACAGAGTCTCTCACAGTACATTAACGAAAAGAGCAGAATGCATCCAGCCCTCCTGAAGGCTTACGCAAGGCTGATGAAATACTCGAAGGAAATACTAAAATTCCAGGAGCTTTATAAGAAAACGCCATTCTTTTATTTTGACGGCCTCTCATCTATGAGTCCGTACGTTGAAAAAATGAAAGAGTATACGTTTGAATATTTAAATAGAAACAGGAAGGCAACATACATATTCGACCAAAAATCATGGAAACCGGGATTTCAAAATGGCAGTTTTATAAAGAGCCTTTACGAAAAAATGGATGTTAACGCGCTCATTCCATGGGCCGGCATATATGTTCCGGCAGAACTTGAAAACTCTTATCCTGTTGAACAGACTGTATCATCCGGCCTTGAGCCGGTTCCTGATGAAAGCATCGTTAAGTCCATTATATCGCCCTTCGAAACAAAAACATTCAAAAATGAAACTGCCGATTCAGAACAGATCCGCAATTTTGATCTGAACAAGATAAGAGCTGTGGCAGATTTGCAATTCGGGTCCGGAAGGGGCGAAAAGATTTTTCCGGACAGCGCTAAAATAGTCAAATCAAGGACTGGACGGATAAGAAATATACTGATTGACGGAAAAAACATAGCAACATTAAGGAACGATGGATTTTTCACGCTTTCCTTTGCGGGGGCAAGCTTACTCTTTGATGCTATTTCAGGAAATGATATGAAGGTTTTTGTAAAGAACGAAAGTGCAGAGTACAATGCCCAGGGTAAAAGCGTATTCTTTAAATTCATCATTGATTGTGACGTAAATATAGTGCCGAGAAATGAGACTTTAGTTGTGGATGAACAGGGCAGCCTGGTTGCGGTTGGGAAAGCCATGGTTTCCGGCAAGGAGATGAAGGAATATACAGAAGGAATAGCCATTAATGTCCATGAGGGGCGAAATCATTCCGTGTAATAGGATATCACTATCATAGATGCAATCATAATGGACATTCCTGCAACCGTTAGCATTGAGAGTTTTTCGCCGTAGAGATACACGGAGGTAAGCACCGCAAATATAGGCTCCCCTATAAGTATAACCCCAACCTTTGTAACATTCATCCACGAGAGTGCTTTAACATAGATGTACATGGCAATGAAAGTTGCAAACACTGCTGTGAATATCAGGACAATGGCAGAATAATAGTTCAGGATTACAGGGACGGGATTCGCAGGTATCATGGCAGTGGATAATATAGCTACCATTGCTATCTGTATGAACGAGAACATTATAGGATCTATCTCCTTTGCGTGCTTTGATACATAAACCAGCTGGAAAGAATAGAAGAATGCGGCAATAAAAGTCATAATGTTTCCTATCTGGATGGATATGTTAGTTATGCTTGTGTATGACATCATTACGAGACCTGCAAATGCAAAAACTGATGAAAAAATTTCTACTTTCATGACTTTTCTTTTAACATAGAAATAAGATATTACTGGAATGAAAACAACGTATATTCCGGTAATTATGCCTGAAAGTGCCGGTTCTGTGTACTTGAGGCCAACAGTTTGTAGATAGTACGCGAGGAAGAGAAAAACACCTGCTATGATCCCGTAATTTATCTGTGATCTTTTCAGTTTTTTAAGGCTCCTGAAAATGAACGGAGCCATGATGGCTACTGTTATCAGGAAACGGAATGATAGAAAGACCGTAGGCGAAAGATACAGGAATACTTCCTTTATAACGGGGAAAGTAACACCCCATATAAACGTTACAACCAGAAGAATGCCCACTGCAGCTATTTCCCTAGAGTTCATTCTATTTCAGCATCGAATAAAGCACTGCAGGATCCCTGAGAATTACACCTATGAGTACTTTGGATGGGTAATCAATATCCCCGGTTCTATTGATCACATCGAGTATCTTCCTGTTTGAAATGAAATTGTAAATCCTGTCAAATGAACGATCGCTTATCCTGGAAAAAATAGACTGGACAAACCCATCAATCTTAAGTTCATTTCCAATTTTTTTTAGCAGCATTTTCCTGTAGCTTCTCAAAGAATCTGCATATTCTTCCCGATCCAGAGCATCATTTACTGCCAGAGATGCCATATGCGAGGATAACAACCCCGTATAAATACCTCCTCCTGAAAGTGGCTTGGCAACGCCTGCAGCATCGCCAACAAGGACAGTACGGTATCCATCTAGTTTCCTCATTACCGATATTGGTATACCAGCTCCGGTTATGCTCATGATCCTGTTTTCCCCGAATCTGGAAATCAGCCTGTCCATATACGGACGTGGAGATGACCTGTAACTTCCGGTGCCTATCCTGGTGATATCTCCTCCAGGCACAGACCACCCAAAGAAGCCATGTGTAACGGATGTTCCGAGATAAACATCTACACTGTCCTGATCATCCATCTTCATGGCAACATCGTACTGCAATGTCGATATGATTTTCCCGGGTCTCAGGTCAAATACATCGCGCCTGACGATGCTGTTCATCCCGTCTGCGCCAACTATGATCCTGGAACGCTCCTGCTTGATGTTCCCGTTTTCCCTGAATGTAACTTCGCAGCCGTCACGATTCACGAGGACTTTTGTTGCCCTTGCATTGATCCTCAGATCTGCTCCTCCGGAAATGGAGAGCGCTGCTGCATCTTTATCAAATGAATCCCTGTAAAGGACTATTGTTTCCTCATTTTTTCCTATATGGATAGACTTACCTCCGGGGAAAAAAACGTTTGCGCCATGAACAGTATTTGCGATGCTTTTTGTCGGCACGTAGTCAAGAACTCTTTTGGATACAAGCCCGGTGCATTCAACGGGCTTTCCGATCTCCCTGTGTTCCTCCAGCTGCAGAACACTGTATCCCAGCTTTGAGAGTCTGTATGACATATATGAGCCTGCTGGACCACCGCCAACAATTATTACATCCTTCACGGGAATAAAATGGAATTTTAGATAATAAGCTTTTATAATTGATCCAGACATGGACAAATATAAAAACCAGATTTTGCCTCCTGAATATTTATTCGCAATAAAAAAATAAATACTGCCTTGCTTATACACCATTGATATAAATGGGACTCAGCAAAAGGGACCTAAGCAGGAAGCGAAAAAGCCTGGAATCGAAACTGGAAGAACTTCAAGAAAAAGTGAAAAAAAATCCGCTCAACAAAACATTGCAATCAGAGGTTGAGGATCTCAAGAAGAAGATTGAAAAATTGGAGTAATTTTCTATAAACAGAAATATAAAAGGATGATTGTTTAGAACCTGAAGCAGGCATAAACAAGATTTTTACTTCCAAAAGTTGTAAAAAAATTGTGATTCTATAGTAGTTTTTCAATAGAATCTCTAAGTTCTTTTAATTTTCTGGAATAGTTTTCATTGCCTTTGATTTTTTCAGCATTGTCCTTAAGATAATTCATGTAGTCGTTTATTCTTGCGATGACGTCGTCTATATTGTTTATTCCTTCATCCGCTCCATAGAAATTTCCGAAGCCAAGCATACCAATCATGTCTTTTCCTTTCTGCGTCAGGGAGTAGTATTTTTTATTGTCCCTTTCCTTTGATACAAGATAACCCTCTTCCTCCATCGATCTCAGTATCGGATATACAGCTCCAGGGGATGGCCTCCATCTTCCAATTGTAGCGTCCTCCATTGTTGACATTATATCTGCACCTGTTTTTTCTCCACTGGATACTATCCTGATTATCCAGTACCTTATTCCAACAAAGCCATGCGATCTATCCCAGTTATGCCCTGATGGGCCTCTCATTCCACCATACATGTTTTTCACCCCTCAAATTATAGATATCTTTTTGTAGATATCGATAATAAGATATACGATACTGGTATTTAAACATTGCTTGATTACATACGAAACTGGAGGATCATAGCCATTGATTCAGACTCATTTTAATTTTCCCCATAAATCCTGATTTCGCCAGATATTGAATCCTGATCTTACCGTTACGGTCAGGTACCAAACGCCTGACATCACCTGAGAATTTAAAGAACAAAGAATCAGCGCTATTCTATCCCTGGAGATAACTTAAATCACAGAAAATAATATGGTTTCGTTTCCGGCGTAGCTGTGATATCCACGACTGTATCAACGCTATTCACATAATATTTTTCAAGCCTGTACGTTTCATCAGCTTTATTCAGAAGTATAGCATCACAATTTTTAACGTTTATTTCATATCCGAACAGATTCAAAATCAGAGCCATCACGCCTCCATGCGATACGAGAAGTTTGTCATCATCGGTGTCTCCGGCCACCAGCATTGCCCTTGCAACTCTCGAACGGAAGTAATCCAGTTTTTCCGATCCGTCCACCAGGTCCAGCAGCCTTGAGGTTATGGTCATGTTTGGCATTGAAAGCTTCAACGGTATCTCTTCGTATCTCAGGCCTTCAATAACCCCTATTCCTCTTTCCCTGAGCAATGGATCCTTCTTGATTGCATGTATTTTTGTTATTTCTCCTATTATTTCTGCGGTATTCACGGCCCTTGGCATATCGCTTGCATAAATTGCCCCTATTCCGGCCATTTTTATAAACTTGCCAAGCCTTTCAGCCTGTTCCCTCCCATTTTCGGTCAGTGATCCCTCGTATCCCTGCCATACACCTTTTTTATTTCTATCTGTTTCTCCATGCCTTGCAATCCAAATTTTCATTGTAGTCACTTTTAATTAGTATGTACTGTATACAAATAACCTTTTTCAACATATAATATGAGAAAATATATAGGTATATGGGATAAACAAAAAGCATTATTCCGGTTCATCGGGATCTTACACTTTCCAGAAATAACCCTGAATACACGGGCCCAGCAAATTATATTAAAAATGCATAACCTGATGGTTGAATGCCGGAATTTCATGGCAAATGATATATCCATAAAAGATATGTTCAAAAATGCCACTGATAATTGCATCAACAGAGGATGAGGCCAGCATGAGTATGTTTTCCTACCTGCTGGATAATTATGACTTCATGGAAGATCAGGGAAGATTTCTTTACAGAGATTTTGAAATGATTAAAATCAATAAGAGCCATATTTATTACGATACAGATTTTGATCCTAAATACAGATACATCGTCTTTCTTTCAAAGCATTCATCAGCGGCCGGAATAAAATCCATGACCGCCCATCCGACCGGCAATTTTGGAGATTCAAAACTCGGAGGCAAACCTAAAACCCTGAATTCAAGCGATCCGTACCACATGTCAGGTGTTCTTAGAAAAATGGCTGAAACCTATGCTGGCAGAGAGTTTGAGGTAACGTTTGAAGCTACTCATCATGGGCCGATCGTAAATCTCCCTAATTTCTTCGTGGAAATAGGAACAACGAGGGAGGAATGGACAGACACTGAGGCACTGTCAACGGTAACCGATGCAGTAATAAATCCTGATGAGAAGGATTATCCGGCATTTCTTGCGATTGGAGGCGGCCATTACGCACCAAAGATAACGGAGTACTTCAAGAAAAATGGCGTGAATATAGGGCATATAATATCGAAACATGATCATGATGCGCTTGAAAAATTCCAGATCATCGATGCGATGGAAAAAACACCGGGATTTAAGGGCATAATAATGGATAAGAAAGGTACAAGGGGAAATGTCAGATCCATGGTGAAGGATATAGTTGATGAAGAATCCCTGGAACTTATACAGATATAGATTTTTTAATCCGTATCGGTTTTAGAAATATAACGAAATCATAAAAGGTACCAGTGAGGATGATTTTAGTATGACGGATTTGAAAAAGCGTATTGATGGATCGGGATCTTTGGCATCGCATTATATGCGTATATATTATGTTTATTTGAAGCAGGATGATCCAAAAAAGTCAACAATGAGAAAGCTGGAAAGATTCGGCTACGCAAAAAGAATCGACCTGCATGGAATCAGGAAAAAACTTGCCCTCACCCCATATTCAAAGGTATTTATCTCGAGCGAAGACCGGAGCATATATGATCATTCGGGGCTCTGCGTAATTGATGGATCGTGGAATAGAATAGAAAGCATAAAAAATTTTAATTTTGAGAATTCCAGGA
The DNA here is from genome assembly GCA_031961205.1 of Thermoplasmataceae archaeon. Taxonomy (GTDB): domain Archaea; phylum Thermoplasmatota; class Thermoplasmata; order Thermoplasmatales; family Thermoplasmataceae; genus JAVRLS01. The sequence goes on from JAVRLS010000005.1 coordinate 39,378, forward strand.
GGCTTCCAAAGCTTGTAGCCGCGAATCCGGTCAACTATGGAAAGGTTGAGATATTATCTTCTGTGGAAGCCGTTTCTGCCGCGCTTTATATAATGGGATACAAAAATGATGCAATCAAAATACTCTCGAAATTTTCATGGGGCCTGAACTTCATAAAACTTAATGAAAACCCGCTCGTTGATTACTCATTGTCGAAAAGAAGCGGCATGGAAGACACCGAGAAGCTTTATTTCTGACATTTATTCGTTTTTCGGATATATCACCGGGCAAGTTTCTTCCACTGGCCGTTTTCAAGCAAATAATAGCCATTCGAGTATTCTCTGAAAATATTTTCGATCTTATTACGGTATATATCCGGCACAAGGGAAAAAGGCACCTTTTCTCCACTTAGAATGTGTATGCCCTCGACATGCGTCTCATCTTTCTTTCCATCAAAAATCTTTTCTTCAAGATATGAGAGTTCGCTTGGATCGATCCTCATATCGGCACTCTCAACATTTACCTTAAGGTCCCGTATATTCTCGCTGCTGTAGCCTATATCCTCGGGATTCCCCCCTGCATTCAGCACAAAAAGAAGGATGCCCAGGCATTTGGTGCACGTGCCGCATGGCTTTATTTCCTTCCCCTCGTATCTGCATAGATGACAGGACCTTTGATTTCTGAAAAGATCCGGATACCTTTTTACAAGAATTTTTTCCACCATGGTTCCAAATACAGGATAAACAATGGAAAAAACAGTTGAATTAATTCCGGATATCCTGAAGTATTCTGACAGGGTGTTGTTAAAATCATTCGTTTGATCGTAAA
>JAVRLS010000006.1:0-37767 GCA_031961205.1 Thermoplasmataceae archaeon
GTTTCGGTGGCATTCATCATATTACTGGAATTAACGGAGAACGCAACATAACTTGTTCCTGGATTTGTATTTACATTTAAGGAAATCATATTTGATGTCACGGAAACACTTAATTTTGCATTATAATAATGCACGTAAATACCCGGATTGGTGTCAATGTATATGTATCCCGGTCCAGTTGAATAGGTGTGGATTCCGTAAATATTTACTGTATCAATTGCACTTTCGTTAGACATCTGAATTGCCCCGAACTGATTACTGTATGGAGGATCTACTATATATACCGTGGATTTTGAAGTTTTAACCAAAATTGTGTTATTACCGGTAAGATTGGCAGAGATTATTGGTTGACCATTTACAAAGAATGCCTCGACTGGCATAATTGTATTGTTTAGATCTATCGTCTGTATTGATAGGTTCTCATAATCGTAAGGGGAACCGAGATAACCGTCCGGAACCCCGGTTGCAACCCACAGCTCATTATCAAGCCAGTTACTCATTAAAAGGTATGATGGATAATCCTTGTATGATGGTGTAGCCCTAACTATAAGGTTATTTATTGTAACTGCAATGGTATTGTTAACGACAAAGTTTGCCTGGTTTCCATCATTATAGGATCCTTCCTGATAGTACGGTATTCCTGCACCTACCCAGGGGCCGCTTCCTCCAACTACGAATGCTGATATTCCAAAGCTAAGATCACCTGAGAAGCCGTCCGGAAACATTCCAGACCAGGGAATTATGATCTCTGTTGTATTGTTAACAGAACTGAATACAAATGAGCTCTGAATCTCGGTGGCTAAAGGTGCTGAACTGCTGGTTATATAACTTGAGATTGAGAATGCTGCAGGTGTGGATGGGTCTGTGTTAAGACCAGCGAAATAAACGGCTGCAAAATAACTCATAGGTTCGGTGAAATTGATGTCTCTATTCCATAAATTCATATCGTCAATACTGTATGTTCCATAAATCGATTCGCTGACGTTTGTGAAAAATACCATGAGGCTGTTCCCAGAAATATTTTCATTCACCCCTATAAAGAGATCCGTACTATTGTATGCAAGATAAAGTCCCATGATGTTATTGTTGATCCCCCATGGAGAAGACCTGTTGTTGACACCTATCTGGTATCCCTTGAAATTATCCTTGATGTTTCCAGTAATGTTTAAATTGCCATAAGAGACCGCTGCCATGGGCTGAATCTTTCCCCCATGATCGCTACCAGCAGATGAATAAACTATACTGAACGCAGTCCCGATAAAAATAGCCGAGACCATAATAACAAGTGCCTTATTTCTTAAGGATGCTTTTTTCATGTTGAAACAAACCACATAATACTTAATAATTTTTTTCTATAAATGAAAACAACTTAAAATATATATCCTTAAAAAAGTAATATCCAGTACTGGATCAATTCCTGGCTATTTTTAAAGATTTTTAACAATTGATTACATACAGTATATATATCCCGTACGCCGGGATTATATACTCTTTGTGAAACATGAAGATAGACATTATGCAACGAATGCCTTCTTCCCGACTCTCCTTACTGCTCAATGTGTACTGGAATATGAAACCTCTGTAGCCACTGTATTTAATTCAATGTAAAATAACGCCTCATCCGTAATAACAGAACCGCAACAGGTCCTGTGCTATTGGCTGACTAACGTAAGGCCATGATCCTTTATTTTACCACAGCAGGTAATACCCACTTACTTTTAAACAGCAAAAATGTTGCCAGCATATCACAGCATGAGGGTAATTTATTTCCCTATAAAACAGGAGTAAACAGTATATTATCAAATATAGATTCTGAATTGACTGCCCGGGAATAGCTCTGCAATGCAAGTATATGGAGTAAAGTGTACGGTTAAATGATTCCCGGACCAGAATCAAGATTGTCATGAAGCCAAAGCAGCAGTGTATGAAATATTCGAATTGGAAATACGAAGGCGAAGGTAGGATAGAAAATGAATTTTTAGTTCTACAATGGTATTGATTCCTCACTTACTTCCTGTAAAATTATGGTTCGATAAATTATCGACAGTTGACCGGTTTATAAACCACTGTCTCCCATCAATAAGTTGGTCCTATTCGGTAAATCAGAAAATCATCCTGACCATTTTCTTCCGCCTTAGTTAACTTACCGCTTGCTACTTCCAAAACAAGCTTCTTCAATCTTTCCGAGGCCCCCTGAATGCTTTCATTTCCCTCCATAATACTCGATACGTCAAGATCAATGAAATCGTCCATATTTCTGTAGGTATCACGGTTTCCTGTAACTTTTATCACAGGTGCAATGACGTTTCCTGTCGGCGTACCCCTCCCGGTTGTGAACAGGACAATATTGGCACCTCCTGCCACCTCACCTGAAACAGATTCTACATCATAACCGGGCGTATTCATCAGGAAATGACCGTGAAACGCTGGAATTTCAGCGTACTGCAAAACCCCCGAAACTTTTGAGGAACCTGACTTCTTTATGGCTCCTAAAGATTTTTCCTCTATGGTTGTGATTCCCCCTGCTATGTTTCCGGGAGAAGGCTGCGCGGTTCTGAAGTCCGCATGCGCTTCTTCCTTAAGTTTTCGCTCAAAATCACCGACCGTCTTAAGTATGGCCTCCCTGATCTCCGGACTCTGTGCCCTTTCTGCATAAAGATGTTCAGCGCCTATGAATTCCGGAACTTCTCCTATAATCGAAGTTCCGTGCATACCAACGACCCAGTCAGAAACTCTCCCTAAGACGGGATTTGATGCCATGCCGCTCGTGAAATCGGAACCTCCACATTCCAGCCCTATAGAAAGATATCCTGCATCCGCTTCTGTTCTCCTGCACTTAGAAGCTTCACTTGCCATTGTTTTTACCTTTTCAATTCCGCTTTCTATTGTGGCCATTCTTCCTGCATCCTGTATCTTTAGAAATGAAACGGGTTTGGTCTTCGATATTTCATCGGCCACGTGATCGTAGTCCACGCTTTCACAACCAAGGCTTATAATGAGAACACTGTGAACATTAGGATTTTTTCCTGTATTTATCAGTGTTCTTGTAGTCTGTTCGAGATCTGCGCCGGTTTGACCGCATCCGTATGGATTTCTCAGAGCTTTAACTCCACCATCCTGTGAGTTATAAAACCCTCCAGCTTCATCCAGAATTTTTTTTACAGTGAATTCTGAACATGTGACGGTCGGTATTATGAGGATATGATTTCTTGTCCCGTAGCCGTTTTCCCTTTCAAATCCCATGAATGTGTCTTCACTCATTGCCCTCACCACTCTTTCCCCTTATGCTGTCTAGATTATGCGTGTGAACGTGATCCCCCTTCCTTATATCGGAAATGGCGACTCCAATTACTTGCCCGTATTTGATCACGCTTTCACCTCTTTTTATATCGCAAAGAGCCAGCTTATGGCCCTTTGGAATCCTGGAATTTGCGATTATTTCAACATTGGTGTCTCCATTGACTGTGACTTTTGTACCTGTTTCCAGATCATCAAGTGCTGTTGCTACATTGTCGTTTTCATCTATTTTAATTGCTTTCCCAGGCATTCATCAATCACCAGTTTTTAAATAAATTTCATTCACAACCGGATGAATGGTGGCTTTTAATCCGAGGGTTGCTAACGGTCATCCGTTTTATTGGAATGATTGATCTCGTATTTATACATGCACCTTTCTACGATAGAGCTATCGGTTGACATTGATTCTATGGCATCCCTTACCGTGATTTTTTCCGATCTGGCCAGGTATTCAGAAATAGCCAGCGTCATTTCAATGGTAACATTACTATAGAATCCGTTTCTCTTCCTGTAAGCCTCCATGAAATCACCTATTCTTATCCTCCACTTTTCCCTGATGTTGACGGCTATGGACGTGAGCTGATGATTCAACCACTCCTGCTGGAACCTCTGATCAGTTTCATTTATGAAATTATCCACAGTATCGATAGAAAGCCCTATTAAATCCCTAACATCATTCCAGTAACGGTGCACATTATCCATAATACTGGAATCGCAGGAGGCTTCGAACACCGTTTTCAATCCCGCGCTTAAACCTTTGCATGCCATGTAAAGATGGGCCCCGTTGAGAATCCATAACTTCATCCTCTGGTAACCTGCGAGATCATCAACAAGTTCAACTTCCTCCGCATCGTAGATCGGTAATGTATAAGAATTTCTATCAGAACCCTCGATCCACCACCTGCCATATTTCTCAGCCATGCATCCATAATGGTCAGAATAGCCTTCATTTTCCTCAAGAAAATGCAGCGTTTCCTCATCGGTGAGTGAGGTCACAATCCTGTCCACCAGTGTGTTCTTGAAAAGCACATGTTCCTTGATCCATCTTTCAAATCCATCTCCAAGATTCCAGACCTTTAACTGCCTGAAAATCCTTTCGACAAGCAGGTTTCCATTTCCAGATATAAGTTCAGTGGGAAAGACTGTGATGGGAGAATTTACGTTCGAGATAAATCTTCTATAAAGAAGTGATGTTATAATTCCTATGAATGTCCCCGGTACCAGAATCTCGCCGAAAGTTTCCTCATCAATCTGGTATCCGGCTTCAGTCGAATTTGTAATAATTCCCTTTAAATCCGGGCTTGTTGATATACTCATTATATTTTTCCATTCACTATCAAGAAAAAGTGGAACAACAAAATTAATTTCCAGTGCAGAGGCTTCTTTCTGATCCCTGAAAATAATATTATATCTCCCTCCCTGCTTCTTCATACCGGCAATGTTTGCAGATCCGTTTTTTCTTATGTTTGTCATTGCAACAAGACCCTTCCACCCTCTGACCCGCATCTGGTAGATTATGGGATCGATCAGGGCTCTAAGCAATTTTCCCTCTCCTATCTGTAAAATTCTGATTTCTTCCTCTTTTGCAGGTATTCCCCTATCAATGTACGAAACCTTCATCGAGATTCAACCTCTCTGTATACCGGATCCATGAAGGGCTTCAGCTTACGTCCCTTTGGGCCAGCCATGAACCAGAGATAATAAAGGCTGTATCCTCCGGCACCGACAATAGGATGATATCCATCCGGGATGGCAAAGGCATCTCCAGATTTTACTATATATCCGCGATCTTCTGCATACTTTGAGGAGTAATGTACCTGGATGCCAAATCCCTCTTTAGGAGAAAGCTCATAGTAATATACCTCCTCAAATGGCAGTTCATCCGGGGGCCTATCCTCCGCGTGCCTGTGGGGAGGGTATCCGGACCACTGGCCGGGATCGTTTACTGTTTCCCCAAGTATCAGTCGATCAACCCGCCCATCAGCATTATCCACCAGAATATTTCTGACCGTTCTGTTCCACTGATTCTTGCCTCTCCTTACCACATCTACATCTTTACCATGGATCACAAATGGTGGGAAGTGCCTCTCTGAGACCGTTCTGCAGACAAGAATCTTGGAAGAGGAAGATTTTTCTGAAAGTTTTACAGAGTATTTTGAGTGTGTCGATACGTAAGCTAGATCAGCCGGTGCAGAGAATACAGAATCTCTGCCTCCTATTTCTTCAGCATCACCTGAATCTACGTTCACTGATACAGTTCCATTCAGAGGCACAATGGCAGCCTCCTCTTCATCCAGTTTACCTTCGTAACTATTGCAGTTACGATCAAGATAGAGGATCCCGAATCTTAAATAATTCAGGTGCTGGGCATTTCCGAAAACTTCTTCGTATCCCGTTTTGTTTTCATGAGTCGATTTATAATGAAGCATAATATATTTAATAAAATTCAATTATTAAAGATACCGCTGTTCCTGGTTTTTCATTCCAGAAGATTTTTTTCAGAAAAGATTGGAGATCTTCAAGAGTGGGATTCAGGGCAGATCAGAATCAATAAAAATTCCTGCTGATATAACACATTATGGCTGTGAATAATATTTTTTCATCATTACCAGTGTATTGTTATAGTATACGCTGTAACTTCTTTTTGAAGTTTGAGTCCCTGTTTTAGTTAATTACATTGTTTTACGGCGGGCAATAGTAGGTTTCCTATAAGAGTTTTACAGATCAATTTAAATGTTAAGATAATAGTTGCTAATAGATTATAAATAACATGCTAAATATTTAGAAAAGCCTTGTCTGCGTACTATCCTCCGAGACATGAAAATTATCGAGATCGAAAATATCATAAACTATCCTGTGTTTTTTTCCGATCTGTTCAAATGATCTGAAATTCATGCAAAGCGTGCATGGCGTCGGAAATGAGGCCGATAAATAGCATTTCCCATCTGAATAGAATACGCATTTCTCCACCGTTGATTTTTCACTCAATTTCCTCAGCCTTTTCATAAAGCGGCACGGATATAGCCGCAAGATCGGATCCGTTTTCAAGGCCCTTCACGATCTTGAAGGGCCTGTACATGCTCTTGAATTCCTCGTTTATTGCGTCGTTGAGAGGCCCGAAAAGATCGTCGCCGGCCTTTGATATCCCGCCCCCTATTATCACAAGCTCGGGATCCAGTATATTTATGAGATTCACTATTCCCACTGCAAGATAGTATATGGTTTCCTCAATTATAAGCTGGGAAAACATATCACCTTTATTCTTTCCTTCAAACACCTTTTCTGCCGTAATTTCATTCGGCCGCATCTTTGAGAAGAAGTTCGAGTCACGGACAGAATTTATGTTCTCGATCACGCGCCTTGCAATACCCTTGCCGCCTGCCAGGGCCTCAAGGCAGCCCCTCCGGCCGCATCCGCATGTCGGGCCATTGACCATGATGACTGTGTGGCCGAACTCCCCGGCCATACCGTGGAAGCCGCGGTACAGCTTTCCATTTATAAATATCCCGCCGCCTATCCCGGTGCTGAGAGTCAGGTATATGAAATCGCTGATGCCCTTTCCGGCCCCGAATATACTCTCGGCTATCGCAGCTGCAGTTGCGTCGTTTTCCAGGTATGTTTTCGTGCCGTAGTATTTCTCAAGCGGATCGACTATATTGAAGTCATTCAGCCCGAATATGTTTGGAGATGATATAACCGTACCAGATTTCGAATCCACAGGCCCTGCAAATATCACGCCGATCAAATCCGGCTTTTCCACGTGCGCCTTTTTCAGGGCCGCATCGCCCATTGTATATAATTCCTCTATAAGCCGCTTTTTTCCAAGATGCTTAACGGTAGGCATCCTTACATTTGAAATTATTTCGCCATTTTCATTTCCGACAACGGTTGATATTTTGGTACCGCCCACATCATAACCAAGAATATTCAGTGACACATACATATATTTGATCTTTATTTATAAAAGTGACGATTCCTGCACTTAATGGTGCTCAAAATTTTGAAACCGCTGCGTTCATTTTTCTCTTTTATCATACCTTCCGATGATGCCGGCATCCATCATCAGATCCATGATAACGAAGGATGCGAGGGATTCAACGACAGGTACGGCCCTTATGGCAACGCATGGATCATGCCGTCCCCTGACGAGAATCGTGGACTCTTCACCCTTAAGCAGATCGACAGTTCTCTGGCTTATATGTATTGACGGTGTCGGCTTAACGCCTATGGAAAACGTTACCGGCATCCCGTCGGTGATTCCGCCGAGTATTCCGCCATTGTTGTTGCTCCCCGTCGTTATCCTGCCGCCTGAAAGGAAAAATTCATCGTTGGCTTCGCTGCCCCTCATCCCTGAAAGCCTGAAGCCAGAACCAAATTCAATGGCCTTGACCGCAGGTATGGAGAACATTGCAGCTGATATCCTGCTTTCAACTGAATCGAAGAATGGCTCGCCTATTCCACCCGGAACTCCAGTAACCTCCGTATTTATCCGCGCACCCGTGCTGTCCCCGGCCTTTATGAGCGAGAGGATGTATTCCTTCGCCTTCCTGTCAGCCTCCGGGTCCGGGATTCTTGTTTCGTAATCGTATGCCGATCCTTTCCTTTCATCGCATTCGATATTACCTATCGATTTTATATAGCTCTCAACCCTTACCCCGGAATTCTCTATGTACTGCTTTGCTATCGATCCCCCGGCAACCAGGGCAGCGGTCATGCGGCCGGAAAGGAAACCTCCACCCTCGTAGTTCCTGAAATCGCCGTATTTCAGGTACAGCGTATAATCGCTGTGCCCGGGCCTGGGCTTCCATTTTAGCTCATCATAATGTTTCGATATAACATCGGAATTCCTTATGAATATCGAAATCGGACCGCCATCAGTATAACCGTCCGTGATTCCAGAAAGGATCTCAAATGAATCATTCTCCTTTCTCTGCGTAGTATAAATAGTCTGGCCCGGCCTCCGGTAATCCATGTATTTTTTTATGTAATCAGTATCTATCTTAAAACCTACAGGAAAACCGTCAATCACCGCACCGATTCCATCTCCATGAGACGAACCGAATATAGTCATTCTCAGGGAATGCCCGAATGTGAACACCTGAACTTATCGAAAATATGCTTAAATATCTATTCGTATCCCTGAATGGTCGAATCTCAATTGAAATCCTACTGATCGTAAAGGCGACATTGAAGTTATGGGATGCATTTCTTTCCTTATTTTCTGCTTATATTCAAAGAACGCAATTTCTTAAGGCATCCTGCCTATACTGTAACTTATCAACGGGGAATCGGTAACCTGGGTGTCCTGATCTTCATAATGCGTTATCCAATCGATCATGCGTATCATGTAGAATTTTTAATTCGTTACGGGAATACCGCAACGTTACCGTTCATGAAGATTGCTTTACCGAAAGGATCTCATGAAATGGAGAATATTTACCGGCAAAGAAACAAAAACTCCGTTTCATGATCTTCAGATTACCTTCGAAAATGTATCCGTTATTCTCCTGCTCAACAGGAGAGAACCAACCGAAAGGACCTTTTTATCCTTTAACAGTACCGCGGACATCGACGCATTCTTTATCTCTATGCTGAAGCTCTCTATTTCAGAAAGGTCAAGAAAATGGCATATTATGGCCTTTATTGGAAGGGCATGGCTCACAATTATGTACGATCCCCTGTAATCAGCTATCAGTGAAAGCATTCTCTTTATGTGGGAATCCCATGGTTCCATGTCAAGTTCCTCACGCTTCTTTTCAGGGATATCCTTAACATTTTTGTTGTTGTACATTCCGAAGCTGGATTCCTTTGCCCTTTCATCTATTATCGGTTCTATTCCAACGGCCTCTCCGATTATTTCAGCTGTCTGGAACGCACGGAGTATCGGGCTGGATATTATCCCGTCAAACCTTAACCCCCTGAGCTGTTCCGAAGTCCATTTTGCCTGTTCCCTTCCCCTCTCTGTGAGCGGAAATCTGTTGTAGTCGTCCGATATTATGCCGTATATGTTTGATTCGCTCTCTCCGTGCCTTATGAATATGACTCTGTCCATTTTAACGGTACTGCATGCAAATTGGTGCATATCATTTTTGCCAATCCACGCCTGAATGAAATACGCCGGCGGATCTTCATGCGCCCTGTTGCAGGCCTGATGGCATCCATAGGGATCGAAAAACAAGTTATCCCTGCGATTTATCCGATCTTCACTGGAAATATGCCGGAATATCCGATCTATGCAGAAATGAGAAGTATCGTTCAATTTTATTATATCATGTTTCTTTGATTGTAAATTGATTTTGTATATGCAGCAGTTAAAATAAACTTAATAAGCGAATAAAAATATAGAAGCAATGTCAAATAAACTGGCTGATGAAAAGAGTCCGTATCTTCTTGAATATGCGGATGATCCGGTTGACTGGTATCCGTGGGGCGAAGAGGCATTCGAACTGGCTAAGAGAGAAGATAAACCGGTATTTCTCAATATAGGATACTCCACATGCCACTGGTGTCACGTTATGCACAGGGAATCATTTATGGATCCGGAGACCGCTGACGCCCTTAACAGGACATTCGTCTGCATAAAGGTTGACAGGGAACAGAGGCCTGACATTGACAGCATATACATGAGGGCTGCACAGGCAATAAGCGGTACTGGAGGCTGGCCGCTGAACATCATAATAACGCCGGATAAAAAACCGGTTTTTGCATTCACGTACATGCCTAAGAGGAGCGTAAACGGGCAATTGGGTTTGATAAATCTGGCCCACGACGTGAGTGAAATATGGAAGAATGGAAGGGAACAGTTTGAAAAACAGGCAAAGGCCGTTATTGATGCGATTGAAGAGACGGATATACACGGCAAGACAGATATAAAAACCAGCGATCTGATCGAACGATCCTATGATAAGATATCGAATCTGTTTGACATGGAGAACGGAGGTATTTCCGGATCCCAGAAGTTTCCGAATTCCGGCGTCCTCAACCTTGCAGTTCAGCATTACATGAAATATCATGATGATCTTTCACTTTCATTCCTGGAGAGGACACTTTCATTCATGGCCACCAGGGGTCTGAGGGATCATGTCAATGGCGGATTCTTCAGGTATGCAACGGATTCCATATGGATAATACCCCACTTTGAAAAAATGCTCTACACACAGGCGGAACTTATGCAGGCATATTCAGAAGCTTATATGATAACCGGAAAAACTGCATATAGAAAGGTAATAGCAGATATATTTAACTTTCTCGAAAATAACCTTGTTTCACCTGAAGGATCTTACTATACCGCAATGGATGCCGATGTTGATGGCGAGGAGGGAAAGTATTACAAATGGAAAGCACAGGAATTAAAGAATATTCTCGGTTCCGGTTACGGAAGATTCGCAGACATTTTCAATATAAAGGACAGCGGAAATTTCGCTGACTGGAGGGGGAGCATAACCGGAAAAAATATTCTGTACATGAATGAAGACATTGAAAAATACGCATCTGAAAAGAACCTTGATCCCGCATCGCTTGAAAGTGAAATAGAAACCGATCTCAGGAAGATCAGGGCCGCAAGGGAAGGGGAAAAGAAACCCGAGATTGATAGAAAGATCCTTACGGATCTCAACGGGATGATGATTTCGGCTCTGATAATGGCTTACAGGGCCACGGGCGATATTGCGTATATGAACAGGGCAGTTTCAATATTAACCTTTATTGAAAAATACATGCTTGCAGATGAACTGAAGCACTCCTATTTCGAGGGGGATGCCTCAATCGGTGGTTTTCTGTCAGACTATGCCTACACGATAGCGGCTGCAACGGATCTTTACGAAGTTACAATGAGGAATGAATATCTTGACCTGGCAAAGAGGCTGATCGAAGATTCCTTAAAATTCGTTGATGAAAACAGATCATTTATCTTCAGCCTTGAAAATACCCTGATAAGGGAAAGGAATGAGATGGATTCCGAAATACCATCAGCATACGCAGTTCAGGCCATTAATTTCTGCAGGCTTTCCATGATCCTGGAAAAACCTGAATATCATGACATATCGGCTGCGGCTTTATCCTTTATATCAGACAGAATGGTTAATTTTCCGGTGGCGTTTCCATCTTCAATTGTTGCTGAGATATATCTTGCGAATGGATTCCTGATTACGCTGTACAATCTAGACGATTCCATGAAGATTTTCAGGAAGATTTTCTACGGAAATGTCGTGTGGATCTACCATAAAGATGATGAGCTGAATAAAAAATATGCAGCCACAGTGTGCACCTATGATTCCTGTCTTCCCCCCTTCGGGAAACTGGACGATGCGATCAGATCGGTTAACGAGTCTGAAAATCTTTCGCGCTAAAGAAAATACAGGCAGTTATTTTTATTTCCTCCTTTTAAAGGGCATTTCTGCTTATTTTTACACTTTTAATGCTATTTACTATGCTGCTCAAATCGCGGAATATGTCGTTGCTCTGTTCAGCGATGCTTCCAGTCACTATTATATCAGCTCCTGCCATTGCGATCTTTGCTGCACTTTCGCTGTTCCTTATTCCGCCCCCGACGATTAACGGTATTTTTACTTTCGATTTAACATATGAGATGGTGCTTTCGCTAACATACGTTGATGAACCGCTGCCAGATTCAAAGTAGATGAGAGGGAAACCAAAAAGCTTCGCAGCGGCCGTATACGAGAGCGCTCTTTCTCCATCTTCCCTGCCGATAAGATCCGCGTCCCCAACCTTTCCAGCGGTCATTCCCGGAGAAAAAATGATATAGGCCATAGGTATGGTTTCCATGCCCGTTTCAAGCAGGAATCTTGCGGCACTGACCTGGTGCCCGACGATATATTCGGGATTTCTTGAATTGAGAAGCGTCATATAGAATATTGCGTCTGCGGATCTGGATATCATCTTCGCTGATCCGGGAAATATTATGATCTTCCTGCTCGTCCTTTCCCTTATTTTCTTTACCGTTCGATCCATCAGGCCTGAATCTATGCCGGTTGACCCGCCGACCATTATATAGTCCGTACCCGCCCTTTCCGCTTCATACGCAATCTCAGCGCATCTGTCGGGATGCCTTGAATCCGGATCGATGAGGGTCATATGCAGCTTTTCGTTCTGCAATTTTTCAGTTATTTCTTCAAGTATCTTCATTTAAACGCACCAGCAAGAAAAGAGACCATCCCGATTATCATGGCATACTTCGAAACCTGCTGCCCCTTTCCAGCATTTCTTACGGACAGTATGCCGGATAGTATAAAAACTATGTCAGCAGCTATAACCAGTATGAAATAGTACAGCGAAAGGATTCCGAGGAAATACGGGATGAATGAGCATACTACAAGAACAGCTATGAAGGAATCGGACAGCCTGAGGGAATTCTTGATCCCGTGAACCTTTGGAAACGTCGTGCGATCCTTATCACCCTCAACATCCTGGACATCCTTTATGATCTCACGGGACATGTTTGAGAAGAATGCCAGTATGAACAGGAATACCATCCTGAAGTATGAATTTACGGCCACGCCGCCAAAGATGAATATTGCGCCTATGAGAAGGCTTATGACAAAATTACCGGAGAGGCCTTTCTTCTTGAGTGATATTTCGTATGCAACGAGAAGGAAAATTGCGGCCAGAACAACGGACATAGCTATGTATGATATCAAGAAGGATACCGCAGCGGCTATGGCAAAAAGCAATACTGCATATACCTTTGCTGTCCCGGCGGCCATTTTCCCGGTCACCAGGGGCCGGTTTGGATGGTTAAGCCTGTCAACCTCTATATCGACAATGTCGTTGACGATATTCCCTCCCGATGTTACAAGAAACACCGATACGGCTGCAAGAGTAACTGCAAGAAGATGGAAGCGCATTGCGTAGCCTATGGCTATAAAGGCGGATATGTAGGTCGACAGGAAGCCCATGATGCCGTTTATGGGCCTTATGATTGAAATGCTGGACATCTGGCAAATGAACCTTAATCATTATATTATTTTTTTCATTCAGGCAGCATCAGTGCGATAATATCGAAAGGGATTCATGCTTCTCATGTTTCCTGCCAGCCTTCCGGAGATTCCCGGGAACGTATGCATTTTTCCATTTTATTTAACGGGATACTATCGGAATACCGGGGCTGCAGATCAGTTTAAAGATCGTTGCCCTGTCAGGGGATTCTCATGGCCCGGTATCAGGTTTCTTTTCCCCGGGCCTGTTTCCATCTTTCCCGTAGCTGGAAACAAGTGAGCGGAAATCCCTGTAGGGAATACCGGTTTTTATTCCCGTCCATGAAAAATTTGTCCTTCCAGCCGTGAAGCCCATGCCTTTTATATTTTCGATTATGGAATCTATGGGAGGAATGCTCATGGAAAGTGATGACGAGACATCCGTCAGATCATAAAAGAGCAGGCGGTTGTCGTTCAGCATTCTGCTGAACATACCGGCATATTTTTCTGAACGGGCCAGGTCCTTCACTATTTCCGGATCGTTTATTCGACCGATCCATACCGGGCCCTCCTCCATCGTTCCGTATGATTCGTCTATTATGTCGCTTTTTCGGATTATCGATACGTTTTCAAGGTTGCTGTCCGCCCTTCCGGTGCCGTTGCTTATCCTGAAGAATATCCTGTAGTAATGCCCGTGCCATATTGACAGAACCGGGAAAGCGGCACGATCAAGGGCCGCCGCCCTCCTGGCAACATAGGCACATAGAAGCCTTACACCCATCTCATGCCTGTATACATCGTTCCTTATATTCGCTTCATACCTGCGCCTTGTCTTTTCAGGCGTTGATCCCGTCAGGGACGAAAGATCGGTTGCAGTTATGCCTATATATCCGTTCCTCCTGACCTTCAGGAGCGCCGGATCAAGGAAGGGTACGGCTGAACCATAGGGATCGATATCTATGAAGTCGTAGAGTCCTGACGAGACGGCACAGAAAAAATCCGTATTCAGTATCCTTATGTCCGTGCCATTCATTTTCGAATTTGCGACTATCGATTCGTAGGATCGCATGTCATTTTCAGATATGGTAACTTCAGAAGATGTTTCCAGGGCAATTCTTATGCCGCGTATGCCTGATCCTCCGAAACCATCCAGAAATCTCCTTATGCCGGCGTAACGGACAAACATCACCGTTATATCCCTGTTCAGGACCTGATCGCTGTTATAAAAAACTGCCCGTTTCTTTCCGGGACCGTGAAAAACTTCCGGAACGTCTATGATCGCAGATCCTTCCTCGATCCTCATTCCTCACCCTTGAGGACACGCATGACCTTGAAGGGGAGTATGTTCTTGTTTATCGGGGTTATGTCGAATACCCTGACGCCTTCAAGGCTCTTTATCTCCTGAAGCACGGGATTCCTTGATCTCTTGTGAAGAGTTACGATGAGGGGTTTTCCGCATTTGAGTGCCTCCTCTATCCCGGCATGGACGTTCTTTGTTGTATTCTCAAGCTTTCCCACCTCATCTATAATTATAACATCTGAGGTTTCTACGGCTTTCTGCAGGCTGGAGATCAGGATTTCCTCCAGAAGCCTCGTATCAACGCCAAGCTTGTCTATTTTCACCCTGGAAACAAAGGATTCATCACAGAATTGCGCTTTTTTCCTGGTGCTTATGTCTTCTATAACATATCCGGTTATCTTTCCATTTTTTGAAACCTTTGATATCAGTACACCCTGAACATTCATACCGTCTTTCTGAAGCATATCTATTATCTTCTGGAGCGCTTCTGACTTTATAGATCCGACAGGGCCCGTTATCCCTATTTTTATGGCCAAGTCTATCACTCATCAAGGTACATGAGGGGGTAGTCCATTTCTTCGACATATTTCAGGTGTGCTGAAACCTCCGAATCCTCATATTTCACCTTTATGGACACATCGAGCATTTCTCCGGACAGCGTGAGGTACTTGTAAACACCCGGCCTTTTATTGTTGGCATAAATGTTTATCCTTACGATTGCATCCGTAACAAATGGCTGTACCATTATGCTTTCTTTTATGGCATTTTCCAGTGAAGCAACACTTGTCTGGTTTAACGGAATTCCCACATACTGGTGATAAACTGTACCTAGCTTTATGCCTGCTTCAAAAATCGCACGTTCCCTTGATGTACACTTAAAATATTGGACTGCTGGATCTTTCATTTTACATGTAATCGCACATTTATAAATAAATAATTCCAATTCGTAACCGAATATTTAAAATTAAGCGATGCGCTTTTCAAGGAGATTTTTGATCCTAATGAAGAGCGGATCTGTCGATATTTCCTTCTTTTCCCCGCATTTTAGAAGGTCAGCGACGAATGCATCCGGATTCTTCCTGTAATCGATTATCTTATTTATGCTCTCTTCAACAAATTTCATCTCATTCTTGCTTATTTCCACAACCTTGAACTGCGGGTTGCCCATGTTTATGTTACCTGAAAGGTTCACATAAGCCAGCGCTGTTTTTACTCTTTTCTGATCGATTCCATTCTGCATAGAGTAAAGGAATTTGTAGAAATAAAGCTGCTTGTAATGCCTTGGCATTCCGTTTTCCCTCCTGTCGGTCTTTAAATCCACTATTATTTCAGAATCTCCGTTTGTGAATATTTCATCCGCCCTGCCGTATAGATACAGCGGAATATCCATATTTAACGCCTTCCTGAACGGAATTCTCATTTCATACTCTGTGAAAAGCGGCTTTGCGGAATATTTCTCAAGCATATACCTTTCGATATTCAGGACATTGTCAAAAAGCGGCCTGTCCTCATCCGGTATTGAAACCGTTTCAAGCCGTCCGGTGAAATGCAATTCTGCAAACCTGTGTATTCTGCTTCCCCTGGAAAGAGCAAAAGTTCTCGGGTTGATGCCTAAAACGCTTTTTTTCAAAAATTCAAAGGGATTTTCAATGCTATCCATCAGTGTAAATGATACGGCGCTTATTGATCTGATCTTCCTGGCTATTGCATCGTAAAGCCATTCATCATCCTCGAATATCTTTTCTGCATCCTTAAGCCTGTGATTTACAAATGCGATATAGGATTCGAAATATCTGTTGTATTCATCCGGAATGCCTGTTCCAATGATTCTTGCATGCGATTCAGACATAGAATTCTCATACTTTTCAGGTTTGTCTGTTACTATGTAAAGGTAATTCCTTGGCCTTGTCATCGCAACAAAATCCACCCTGACGCCCTCATCCCTGAGCTCGTCCCTGACATCTATCCCCTTCACGGCGCTTATTATTGAATAGGAAACAGCATCAATGAAACCCATTTTCTGCCCGTTCCTGGGAAAATAAATCACGGCGTCAAACTCCAGCCCCTTTGCCTTATGGACAGTCGTTAACGTTATCTTTGATCCCCTGTCCACCTCATCCATTGTTTCTTCACATATGCGGAGATAGCTGAAGAAGTCCTCCCTGGAGAAGACTTTATAATAATCGAAGTATTCGCTTATATTCTTTAATACTGCATTGGCTGCCATGAAATAATCCTTTCCAAGCATCACGGAAACCGGCAGTATCTTTTCCCTGAACACCCTTTCCAGGCCTGTTATGCTCACCATATCATTGATATCCTGCCTGAATTTTTTCAGGAGATCAAATGATCCGAGCGATGAGTTGCTTGTCTCCATGCCTTCGGATATTTCAAAAGCTTCCCTCAGTGAATAGCCGGAAAACGGTGTGTAAAGTGCTGCCCTTATCGTATCAGGGTCATCGTAAAAATACATTCTGAGAAACGCCAGCACCTCATCCTTGGCGCGGTTGTTTCCGCTTGATATTGCAGTTGAATTATATTTCACACCATTTTTATTGAGGATTTCTGAAATTTTTATAAGCTGGTCGTTCGTCCTCGTGATTATACCTACGGAACCTGCATCTTCAGGAACATTTTTGAGTATCTGGAGGATATCACCCGTTTCACCTTCATATATCCCCACAGGAACACCCTCCTCCTTTTCGCTTTTAAGATCCTGAATCTCTTTTTCATATTCCCGGGAGTTTGAAATTCCAGATTTGAAGAAAATTTTTGCATATTCAACTATGCGGCGTGTGCTTCTTCTATCCACGCCCAGGTACCGTTTCTCTACGTCCCATGATCCGGTAAGCCTTTCAAAATTGTCAAACCCGCCGCCCTGAAATCCAAAAATAGCCTGCTTCCTGTCGCCGACTGCAAAGATGTTATCGGACGCATTCAATGCAATCCTTGCCTCCAGATCGCTAACATCCTGCAGTTCGTCTATGAGCATGTACTGAAATTTTTTTCCGTCATAAAGGGAAAAGAAACTGGACAGCATATCGTTGTAATCAATGGTTTTCGTTTTTTCCTTCTCGCTTTCATATGACTTGAAAATATCTATGAAGTACCAGTAAAATTTTATAATCTCCTCTTCGCTTATGTTGTTTATACCGGATTCCCTGTAAATACGCCTCAGTTCGTCGATTATTCCGGGGTTGTAAAGATCTGATACCCTGATTCCATAACTTTTGAGGTACCTTATCGCATTTTCAATCTTCGGCACCATTTCATCTGCAATGTAAGAAAACTCATAATTGAAGACTTTCTTTATCATGATCTCGTCGAGGATGACCTTTCTCAGGAAGTTGTTTGACGTCAATCCGTAATTTGCAGTTTTCCTGAGGATCGAATAGGCATAGCTGTGGAATGTCCTGACGTTTATCCTGTTCCGGTCTATCTTTACGTTACTCTGATCCGCATTCTTTATTATGCTTTCCCTGAGGTGATCGACAGCCCTGTTGGTATAGGTTATACACATAATACTGTCCTGGCTTATGCCATCGCTTACAAGTTTTATGTAAAATTTTGAAAGTTCCGTAGTCTTGCCCGTTCCAGGCCCCGCCACTATCAATGTTGCCCTTGACATTTCAACCATTTACCGTACCTGTATAGAATGCAAATAACCTTAAAACATCTTTCATTCTTAATCGTATACTGGCGAAGGAAATGAAGGACAACAGATCGGTTCGCTCAATCGGGAAAACGGGTTAGAAAAATATTAATTACATGTTCTTCCATAGGAATGTATGATCGAGAATGATTTTCAGCTTCTGAAGTGGCTTGATACGTACAGGAAAACCTGCAGGTATAACCTTTCTAACAGCGGCATGCCAGAACCTGATCTCAGGAATTTTGGCATAGATGTTTCATATGACCATTTTCTCTCGTATAATGGTGATATCGAGTACGATCTTAAACGAACGATCGCAAAAATGTATGGCTGTGAACCGGAAAACATACTTCTCACCATCGGAGGATCCGAGGCAATATTCATAGTCAGTGCCTTCCTGTCAAGGAAATCACGAAAAGTGATCGTTCCTCTTCCGGAGTATGAGCCAATGTTCCTTTCTCCTGAATTTCTTGGCATGGAAACACATAAAGGGGAATATTCCTCGCTTAGGGGAATGATCGATGCCGATTCGTCTGTGGCCTTCACGTCTCCAAATAATCCTACAGGAATGATATCTGACGGTGACGAAATTATCTCTTCTTCAAAGGCCGCCCGTTACATTTATGTGGATGAAACTTTCAGGAACTTCTCCTTTTCAGATCATATTGAAACGCGATTCGATGGGACTGACAGGCTGATAGTTTCAAATACGATGACAAAATTCTATGGTTTAAGCCTCCTTCGGACGGGGTGGATAATTGGTTCTGAAAAGAATATAGAAGCCATGAAGGAAATTAAGAACCTGACAAGCATAGTGAATCCTAGGTATTCACTTTGGATTTCCGATCAGGTCCTGAAGAAGCATGATGTTTTTGCGGAAAGAGCCAGGAGGATCGTTTCCGGAAACAGAAAAATAGCCCTGGAATATCTCGGGGGTATTACGAACGCTTCATGGAATGACCCGCAGGCCGCGCCCTTCGGGGTCCTTGAATACAGGAAGAACATGGATTCCGTCTCATTTTCAAGGATAGCTGCTGAAAGGTATGGAATCCTTGTTGGTCCGGGATCGTTCTTCGGAAAGGATAAATCTTTCAGGGTATGCCTGACCTCGGAGAATGATTCCATTGTAGATGCTCTGGAAAAACTATCTGAATTTTTGAGGAACGAACTCTGGTGATCGCGGATTGATCATCAACCATTTTTTAATACATCTCTACGGAATAACGCTTGCATGGAAAATAATAAAATTACTTCACGTTACTATACCGTATGATTAAATCGATGAAATCCGCCTTTTCATTCTTCACGATCATTCCACTGGGACCATCCGGTTTTACCGGGGGAATGATAGCGTATATCCCCCTTGTTGGCATCGCTGGAGGCGGGATATCTGCATTGATCTATTTCTTCGTATTTCCCCTTTCAAGGTATGTAGCATCGATTCTGGCGATATTATCAATCCTCCTTTTTAACGGCCTGAACCATGTTGATGGGGTTATTGATACCGGCGACGCCCTCATGGTCAGGGACCCGGAGAGAAGGAAGGAGGTCATAAAGGATCATAATACAGGATCCGGCGGATTATTTGCCTTCTTCCTTTTTTACTCGGTTCCGGTAATGGCCCTCTTCTCATTTTCAAGATTCACCGGGGCAGCCGTAATTTTTATAGCCGAGATCACGGCAAAATCGGCCATGATGATCTCGCTGTACAATTCAAGGCCCTTTACTGACGGCCTCGGGAAGATTTTCATAGAATTTTTTAAGAAAAGAAAGATAACGTATACGATGGAAGCCGTTTTAATACCTTTTCTCTTTTCCTGGATATTTTCTGTCTTCATGTTCCTGCCGCTATTTTTTGCCTTCACCGCTGATATTATAGTCAAGAGAAAGTTATCCGGCATCTTCAATGGCATAAATGGTGATGTGATTGGCTTTATAGGGGAATTTTCAAGGATGGCCTTCATACTTGCGGCATTCTTTGTGTTCTATTATATAAGAGTATCAACATATGACATTTTTTCGAATATATCATCATTGTTTGTATCGACCGGTATCGTCCTGTTTTCCCTTATGAAATAGGGAAATTCCCTTTCAAAATCCTTTATATCCCCTGAATTTCCAGCGACAACTGCACAGTGATCCGTTTCCGGGTTTATGCCTGTTCGTGATATCGCAACTGATATCTGATCCGTAAAGCCCAGGTAAAGCAGAAGGAGTATCCCCGGTTCCTTGACCCTGCTTCCGGATCTTTTGCGATCTGCCCTCAATATGGCAGATTCTATTTCTGTTTCTGAATATACGTTCTTTATATCTATGATCTGAAAAAAATCCTTTTTTGAATTTATAAAATTTATTATTCCTTTAATATCAGGAGGGGTTAAGATCTTAAAATATTCGATCTTATACCGCATTTTTTCCTGCCCTTGCATTGGAACTTCTCTGTGAGGGGGTGATGACTTTTGCGCTGTTTAACATGTTCGCGATCTTTGAGAACAGCTTCTCCTTTTCCGGAGAGCTGATCAGAGCGGAATTCAGAACATCTTCAATCGTCCTTGCTGATATTATCTGGATTTTATTTATGTGCTCTGCGTCAAGTATTATGTCATTCATGTTGAGCTCCGGAACTATGACCTTTGACATTCCAGCTTCTATGGCAGCTTCCACCTTGGCAGTTACACCGCCTACAGGCAGGACATCTCCCCTGACGCTGAGTGATCCGGTCATTGCCACCGACTGATCAACGGGTATGTTTTCTATTGCTGAAATAACCGCTGTGGCTATGGAAACACTTGCAGAGTCTCCCTCAACCCCTTCATATGTCCCCACAAACTGTATGTGTATGTCCATATTTGCTATATCCTTTCCAGTTATTTTCTTAAAGACTGCTGAAACATTGAGGACAGCTTCCTTTGCTATATCACCTAATTTTCCTGTGGCAATCACATTGCCCTCACCACTGTGTTCAGCGGGAGTTATTTCGGCCACTATGGGAAGGACTACTCCGGTGTATTCAGCCATACCGGTATCGGCCCCAACCACAGCAAGTCCGTTTACCATTCCGACCTGGCTTCCTTCTGTCCTGAATGTTTTGTATATTTTCTTTATTTCTATGGATTTATCCGCTATCTGCTGTTCAAGAGGCTTGCTCAGTGATTTTGCTGCCGATACCTCGCTTGCCGAAACCACATTTTTTTTCTCAGAAACCGCAATATCCCCTGCAACCCTTACAAGGCCGCCGAGCTCCCTCAGCCTGAGGGTGAGCTTGTTGCGCCTTCCTGCCCTCTTTTGGGCCTCCTTCATAATTTCTATGATCGCTGACTTATCGAAATGGGGTATCTTTTTATCCTTGTCGACCTCCTGCGCAATAAACTGAACCAGCTTTTTCCTGTTTTCGTCATTGTCGTCCATGTAGTTGTTCACTATCACCTCATAACCGTATCCCCGTATCCTTGATCGAAGTGCAGGATGCATGTTTCTTATTGCATCGTAGTTTCCAGCCGCCACAAGGACAAAATCGCATGGAACGGGCTCGGTTTGGACCATAGCACCTGCGCTCCTTTCGCTCTGCCCCGAAATGGAAAACTTCTTTTCCTGCAGTGCCGTGAGCAGGGCTTGCTGATCCTCAAGACGGAGAAGGTTTATTTCATCTATGAAAAGCACGCCTTTGTTTGCCTTATGGATATTACCTGCCTCAACACGTTCGTGAGCTGGCGTCTCAAGCCCGCCTGACTGGAAAGGATCATGCCTGACATCACCCAGAAGCGCACCGGAATGCGTTCCCGTAGAATCCACAAACGGAGGCTTGTCGTTCGGATTATGCGTTACGAGAAGCTTGGGCACCATTGCTTTTTCGTTCCTCATGACCGGATTGAACGCCATAGCCATATAGAGGAATGCCGCGGCCATTATAGCGAAGAATATTAACGTAATTGACTTGAGAACAATTGCTGCGATTATGCCAAGCAACACGACCGAGAATATTATGAACATTATACTTCTTGAACGATCTTTCTTTTCCCTTTCAGCCTTCAGCTGGTACTGCCTGACGATCTCCTTACCCTTTCCTGCAGGTACGGTTTTTATTTTAGGCTTATTCGGATCTTCTGGATTTGGAAAAACAAGAATATCTTCTAATTCATTCTTTGGAAGGAAGTCCACCATTGATTGTGCAAGCATTGATTTACCGGTTCCCGGATCACCTATCAGTATGACGTGCCTTCTCTGAAGCGCGGCTTTTTTTACTATATCCCCTGCTTCATCCTGACCAACAACCTGATCAAAAAGCAATTTGGGAACGCGAATATCCTTCGTTGTCTCGATATCCAACTTGTTTACCCATTCCTCAACGCTTTCGTTATTTTCTTCCACGGGATCATAATTAAAATTTAATAAATAAGTCTTTCCTAATTTTTAATCACTAAAATGACGGGTATTTTTTAAAATGAAGATAAAAAATTTATGATTATATATGAATAGATATTTTATGTATTTACTGCGAATAACCCATATTTTTCGATTGATAACAAAAATAACAATAATATTATAATTCAACTTTTAATAAAAACTGTAATTCAAAATAGGAAATGAAGTGGTCTAATTCAACCAATTTCAACGGTAAAAACTTTTTTATCGCTGAACATGGCTTTTATGTTTCTTGCTTCTTCCAGTATCTCGGGATTGACCTTGAAATACTTGAATCCATTTCTGGACTGCTCCACTATTATTAAGCCAAGGCCTATAAGAGACTCTTCTCCTGTGTACCTCACGCCTAAGCCCTCAAGACATCCCTTGACGTTGGAAGGATCTGATTTCACGGCCCTGGAGATTTCTGAAAGGTATGACCTGTAAGGATATATTGAAAGGAGGTAGAAAAGAACCTTTCTTCTCAATTCGCTTCTGTTTAAGGATCTGAGTATGTTTCCATCAATCATCGGTTCCATAATGAAGTATGATATTATCAGTATTTAAATTTTTTTGGTATGTGCTTCCGTACATCCTGCAAACTTTATTGAAACATTCCGCCCGGCCTTCAGGATAAGGTTTTTCCTGCTTAATTGGTCGGTAAATGATTGCCATCTTTCCAGAACAGTACCGCAGCAGCGATCTGCGGAGGGATTGATTCTGGATCGTAAAATAAGGGAATATCCTTGATGCTAAAAGAATATTCATAATGGCAGTGCAATGTGATCAATGCAAAACTCTAGATATCAATTCCGCCATATACAATCGTGGAAAAGAAGGGAACGTCCTTATTGCCCCTGCATTACGGCCACCCTCCGGAGTATCTGTATAAGCGGATGATAACGCTCGGGGGATTGATATCAGATCTGATCATCGAAAATTACGGCCTGAATGAACTCATGAAGAGATTCAGCGATCCGTTCTGGTTCCATTCCCTTTCCCTGGCGATAGGTTTTGACTGGAACTCCAGCGGAACAACGGTTTCCACACTTTCCGCGATTAAGGATTACTACACGATGAAGAAGGGCGAGATCCGCGTGGCCGGTGGAAAGGGCAAAAAGATGGGTAGTTTCAGGACTGATATGGATACTGCCATAGCCGATGGTTTCATAAATGAAAATAAGGCAGAGGAAATAAGAAATAACGCAAAAAAGATTGGGAAAATTGACAATAACCTTCTTCTTGACGGCTTCGATCTGTATCTTCAGTTCGTGGTATTTGATTCAAATGGAAATTACGCCCTTGTCCAGCAGGGAATGAATACCGGGGCAAAAATGGCAAGGCGTTATCACTGGGCCTCGGGTTTTTCGGATCCCCTTAAGGACCTTAACAGGGATGTTTCCTCCGATTACATAAACGATCATGTGCGGGACATATCGGCAAGAGAAAGTTCTGGCCACAGGAATGCGATGATAGATGCCCTGGACGAAAATCCGGAAAAGTACAGGTATATAAGTAATCAGAGGACACTTGACAACTATGATTTGCCGGAACTCAGGCTTGATTTCAGGCCAAACTGGAAGGCACTCAGGGTCCTCTATGAAAATGATGTGAAAAAATTTGATGATATATACATGTCGAAAGGCATAGGAAAAAGCGCAATAACGGCCCTGTCATACATAGCAGAGATCATTTATGGGGAAAAGCCTTCATTTGTTGATCCTGTAAAATATTCCTTCACCGTTGGCGGAAAGGATGGCATACCGTATCCTGTAAACGTAAGTGACTATGACAGTGTTATTGACTTTTATAAATATATACTTCATTCACTTCCCATTAAAACCGGCGAGGAGGAACGGCTGATGGTATGGTTAAGGAGATATGAGGATGCAAGAAATAAATTAAAGTAAGTACTATTTACGAAATATTTAAATTTAGAAAAAAAATACACCAGTATGGCAGAATACAATTGCAGTATATGCAGGAAAACCATCAGGACCGGAGAAAAGTTCACGTTCACAAGGAATGGTGCTGTTCATCTTGACTGTTTTGTTGCAGAGAAAAGAACGAAAGTACCGGAAGAGAAAGCTGAAGAGCTCAGAATACTGTCGCTCATCCTTGATTCTCATCTTCAGAGCCTTGTTAACGTGCTCTCTATTGAGGCAAAAGACGAAAAAATAAGGGACATAAAGAATGAAAATGTAAAAAACATCGAAAAGATAGCTGGTGAATTGACAAAAAAGATCAACGATTTGTGATGATTTCTACTTTTTTCCCTTTTTGAATTCTGTATATCCACATTTTCCGCATGTATATCTGTCAGCGTGTTCGGCCAAGAATACTCCGGGCCCGCATCTGGGGCAAAATCTTCTCTTTCTGACAACTTTGTTCTCTGTCAATTCATAAAGTTCTCTTTTTTCCATAGTAATTCATCACCTTATTTCGTTTCCTTCTGCTTGAGGCCGTTTCTAATCAGTTCATAATCAGGTTCATACAGCATCGCACTTGGCTTATCATAGTATATCTTTGAATATCCTATGATTTCATGCTTCCCTGTTTCCTGGTAATTCCTGTCTATTATGACAAGTTCCTTGTTAGCGCCCTCGTGCTTCGATATAATTTCTTTAATCTGTTCTCTTGATGGAGTTTTTTCGTTTTCAAACTTAAGCGTATACTTTATCTCTCTCCTTTTCAAAATCGGATTGTCTCTTTTCTCGTCTATTATCAGATCAGTCATACATTCACCTACTCATTTACTACAGGCATATTTTCAAGCATTTTTTCTGCATTTTTTTTAAGATCGCTATCCACGATTAGCATAGCAATTCCTATATTTGGAATGCCATAGACTATGACCGTATTGCATATCGAATAATAAATTATCGGAACTACAGCGAGATCTTCCTCTCCATCGACTTCAATTCTCGTTCGTGCATCCTTTGAAATCGCATTTTTTACTGCAATTATCAGATCCACAGATATAGTCCCGGGTTCGTTCCTTATCTCAATGGATCCCTCCTCGTGAGGATATATCTTTTCGCCACGTTTCGTCTTTAGATCCACAACCTCAAGCAGGGGAATGATGCCTGCATTTCTAAGATTTGATGTTGTTACGTCTCCAACGCTTATTATCCTGTGGTCCCGGGATAATTTTCCAATTTCCTCTATGCTGGTCAGTCTGCCATTATTATTCTGTATTTCCTTTTTGATTGCATCGGTAACTATTAATCTACTGCCTGACTTTAATTGCATAGTTACCTGCTTCTGAAATCCCTGCCCTTTTGGCAATTATTGAAACTTCAGGCTCAGAGATTATAAGGAAACCAAACCATTCGGTTGTTGTTTTCTCGTTCCCATGCACCGGACATGTTTTCTCAGTTGTTATTCTCTTGCATTTTTTGCAGGCCCTATATACCATCTTCATATTATCACTTCTCTATTGCCTTAACAAGCCATTCAAGCTTGCCAAGCCCCATCTGTTTCATTGTGAAACCTATCTTTATGTCCTCAATTGAAGAGGAAGCCAGATTCATAGCTACTATCTTTACTCTGACCTTGTCACCCACTTTTAATTCTCTCTTGGTTTCCTTACCTACAAGTTTTTTGTTTTCAAGGTCAATATCGATACGGTCATCCATTATCTGGCTTATATGCAGGAGCCCTTCAAATGAACTGAATCTCACAAAGGCACCGAATTTCTGGATAGAAACAACCTCCCCGTCAACAATTTCCTGCATTTCTGGATAATACGCAAGAGCGCTGTATGAAACTTCCTGATAAACACCGCCGTCTCCGTGGACTATCGTTCCGTCCCCAATTATTCTGGTATCAATTATTGAAACTATCAGGTATTTGCCTTCATTAATGCCGGTTCTTTCATTTACGTCATCCACCAGCTTTCCTTCGAGGGATTTCCTTGTTACCCTCCTTACCACTTCACTATAATCCTCTGCCAGCATATCAGGCGGTATTCTGGCTATATATTTATCTTCAACCATCATATACACATTAATCCCTCACATAAACCAACCAGCACATATAATCCATAACATTTTTATAAACTGGCATCAATACACCAAAGCATAAAGGTAATTACAATGAATTTAATTAATTTTGCCATAGTGGGTACTGTTAGTTTTTAATTAATTTTTAGAATCAAGATCTTTCGGTATACAGGGATATGAGCCCGGAATTTACTCTTTTTATCAGAGTTTTTGCGATTTGCCAGAAATTATGACACCGGCAAAATATCCTGCATATAAAAGGAAATTTCTAATCGCTTTTTTAAAAATAAAAGAATATAGATTGGCAGATTTGTTTCCATTGAGAAAAAGGAAATAGTGTTTGACTTTGAAGGGGCAACAAAAGAATTGATTCACATTTCAGTAAAAGGGATTCGAAAATCTCTTGACGGGTATATTATTATTCACGAAAATCTGTTTTCAGGCAAAAGACTCGAAAAAAGTTAAAGTAACCCTTGAATGGAAACGATCGATTTTTTAAATTCCGATTCTGTTTAAATCCTGATACTATCCTGAATTTATTTTATCTCATTTTTAGAAATGCATGATCATGGGATTCCTTATGTCCCCACTTTTCTGACCTGATGTTATTTTTTCATAACATTTTCAGAATGAACCGTGCTGAGAATCAGTGAAACCATGAATGTTTTGTCTCTTCCACTCCAAAAAGATCTTTCACAAGTTCTTTCTGCTTGCTGCTCAGATGCTTTGGAACTTCTACCACTATCCTTACCAGAAGATCGCCCGATCCCCTGGAATTCAGGTGTGGCATACCTGCGCCCTTTATTCTGAGCACTTCTCCAGGCTGTGTCCCTTCAGGAACTTTCAGTGTAAATTTCTCGCGAAAGAGATCTATCTCCATATCGGTGCCAAGCGCAGCTTCTCCAAAATTAATTGTCCTGGAAATTATAAGGTCATCCCCATGTCTTTCAATGCCTGATTCCGGCTTTATTCTCACAACTATAAAAAGATCCCCCGTTCTTCCGGAATATGACTGCCCCTTTCCGGAAACCCTGAGCCTGAGATTATCCACTGCACCCTTGGGAACTGATATTGAGATGTCCTCATTTTTAACAACAGTTCCTGTGCCATTGCACGTAGGGCATTTTTCTACCGGTATTTTTCCCTTTCCACCGCATGTTCTGCATGTCGTAACGGTAACCATCCTGAAGAAGCCCTGGCCCCTTACAACTCTTTCCTGGCCTGTGCCATTGCACGTAGGGCATACCTTCATCTTTCCATTTTTTGCTCCGGTTCCCCTGCAGTCAGGGCATTCTGCGTTTCGCCGAAATTTTATTCTTTTTTCAGCCCCGTAGTATGCTTCTTCCATCGTGATGTCGATTGCAGTATACATATCCAGATCTACTTCTCTCTGGCCGGCATTGCCACCAAATCCTGAGAAAAAGCCAGATCCAAAATTGCCTCCGAATATGTCATTGAATATGTCGTTGATATCACTGTAATGGGTGAAATTATCCCATGAAAAGTTCGATCCACCCTGGCCAAAGTCTACGCTTCCGCCCTGGTCATACACCTTTCTTTTCTGTGGATCTGAAAGAACTTCGTACGCTTCACTGATCTCTTTAAACTTCTCTTCCGCTTCCTGCTTGTTGTCCGGATGAAGATCCGGATGCCATTTCTTCGCAAGGTCCCTGAAAGCCTTCTTTATATCGTCCTGCGTGGCATTCCGATCCACGCCCAGAATCTCATAGTAGTCTTTTGCCATTTATCTAACTTTTTTCCTTGTAATCTGCGTTCACCGTCTTATCCTGCGCTTCGCCGGCATTCTTTGAGTCTTCGGCCTGCTGATCCTGCGCGGCACCGCTCTCAGGCCCCGGCTGCTGCCCCTGTGTTTCGGCGGAGGATGAGGCGTTTTGATACATTTTAGTGCTCACATCCTGTATCTCTTTGGTAAGTTTTTCTGTCATATCCTTAACCTTGGCCACATCCTTGTCGGTAATCGCAGTTCTCAGGTCTTTGATCTCTTTCTGAAGGTTTTCCCTGGTAGGTTTATCTATTTTGTCGCCAGCGTCGTTCAGTGTTTTTTCAATGCTGTATGCCAGTGATTCTGCATTGTTCAATGTTTCTATTTTTTCTTTTTCTGCTTTATCTGCCTCAGCGTATTCCTGAGCTTCTTTCTTCATTTTTTCTATCTCTTCTTTTGACAGTTTTGTTGAAGCGGATATTGTTATCCCCTGCTTCTTTCCCGTGGCTTTATCTGTTGCGGTTACGTTAAGGATTCCATTGGAATCTATATCGAAGGCAACCTCAATCTGCGGGACACCGCGTGGAGCTGGAGCTATACCGGTAAGGTTAAACATGCCAAGTGAAACGTTATCTTTTGCAAATGGGCGCTCCCCCTGTACAATATGAATCGTAACGGTGGTCTGCATGTCTTCGGCAGTCGTGAATATCTGTGATTTTTTTACCGGTATTGTGGTATTGGCAGAAATCAGCGGTGTTGCTATTCCTCCAAGAGTTTCAACTCCGAGTGTAAGTGGAGTGACATCAAGCAGTACAATATCTTTCATCTCTCCGTGCATTACAGCTCCCTGAATTGCAGCGCCGATACATACGGCCTCCATTGGATCCACTCCGCCTTCCGCCTTAATGCCCAGATAATTTTCCACATAATTCTTTACGTAAGGAATCCTTGTTGGTCCCCCCACAAATAGAAGCTTTGTAACATCAGTTTTTTTAAGTTTTGCACCCTGAACCGCATTGTCGATCGGGGCCTTCACGCGTTCAACTATAGGTGAAATAAGCTCTTCAAGCTTGGATCTGTTCATGGTCATTTTTATATGTTTTGGACCTGTATTCGTTACGGTGATGTACGGCAGGTCTATGTCTGTAGAAAGCGTTGTGGACAGCTCAATTTTAGCCTTTTCAGCTGCGTCTCTGAGGCGAACATAGGCAGATTTGTCCTTTCTCAGGTCTATGCCTTCTTTCTTCAGAAAATCATCTGCAAGATAGTTTACAATTGCCTCATCCATATCTGTCCCACCGAGCTGGGTATCTCCGGACGTCGACATTACCTGAAAAACTCCATCTCCAAAATCCATTATAGTGACATCAAGGGTACCACCGCCGAGATCGAAGACCAGTATTTTTTCTGCTTTTCCTGCTTTATCTACGCCATATGCAAGAGCAGCTGCTGTAGGCTCGTTAATAATTCTCTTTACGTCAAATCCAGCAATCGTTCCGGCATCTTTTGTTGCTTGCCTTTGATTATCATTGAAATAAGCAGGAACTGTTATAACGGCCTCTTTGACGGGTTCACCGAGAAAGGCCTCGGCATCCTTCTTTATTTTTTGAAGAATGAATGCCGATATCTGCTGCGGGGTGAATTCCTTTCCATAGGCCTTGAATTTAAAGTCCGTGCCCATTTTTCTCTTTGCCGCATAAATTGTCCCCTCCGGATTTAAGAGAGCTTGCCTTCTGGCCGGCTCGCCAACCAGCATCTGCCCATCTTTAGTGAATGCTACATAACTTGGAAACGCTTTTCCTCCAAGTGAAATCCCTTCAGAACTCGGAATAACCGTCGCTTTTCCGGAAATAACAACAGCCGCTGCTGAATTGCTTGTACCCAGATCTATTCCTATTATCTTAGACATTTTTTATCACCTCTTAACAACTATAACTTTAGATGTCCTCAGAACCTCATCATTAAAAAGGTAGCCTTTCTGTACCTCTTCGTAAATTGTTCCGTCCTCTCCCTCAGATACGACTCCGACTGCCTCATGCAGATATGGATCAAACTTCTTGCCTTTTGCTTCTATCGGTTTAAGTCCGTATTTGAAAAGAGTACCCAGCATCTGATCCCTGATTCTTATCATATTGTTATCTTTTTCTACACTGACAGCAGCATCTATTGCGTCAAGTATGGGAAGAAGGTCCTTGATGAGGTGGCCGCTTGCATTTTTCTTTATCTGTTCGTTTTCCCTATCCTTTATTTTTACATAGTTTTCCATCTCGGCACGACCTCTCATATATAGCTCATGGTATTCATCCGCAATTTTTTTTGCATCTTCGTATTTTTTGTTCATTTCAGTTAATGCTGCGTCAACAATTTTTACACGTCTTGCAGCTGAACCCTTAATTTCCGTTTTTATCGGATCAGATAATGCTTCTGTCAATGATTGTGAATTCATCTGTCAGGTATATTTGTTCTTCTATATAAGTATAGCGAGACTTGAAATTTCATGCCACTTAAAGACAGTGAAACCGTAAAAAAATTTAAAAAGCAGGCAAAAAAATTAAATCTGCCTGGAGTTGCTGGATAACGCTTTATCTATAAGTTTGGCCTTTTGATCATCCGGCCTGATCATGGGAGATCTGTATCCACCATCCATATTATGCTTCCTGTAAAATGCGTAATAATATCCGGCCGGAAAATTCGGTGCATTGACAGGATACATAAGTTCATTCACTATATCTATCTGTATATCCCTCGCCTTGCTTATATTTCCATCTTTATATGCATTATATAGCTGCACTATGGATGGTGAGAAGTTTGATGTGCCGCATACACCGCCATCCGCACCGAGAGCCAGTGAAACAAGAAGGAGATCATCCTGGCCCTGGAATATTGAAAAATCACTGGAATGGAATTTAAACATTTTTGAGAATGAACGCATATCTCCGGAGCTGTCTTTTATTCCTTTCACCTGGGAAAATTCATCCTTCAGTTTAGAAACTATATCCGCACTGATGTTGGAACCTGATAACTGGGGTATATTGTATATGAAAATGTCACTGTCAGAACTTGATATCACATCCGAAAAATGCTTTATCATCCATTCATCATCCGGCTTAATGTAATATGTTGGCATTAATACTCTGACTTTTATTCCCAGGTCAGAGGAGTATTTTGACAGTTCAATTGCTTCCTGGGTGCTTGATGAACCAATACCTGCGAAAGTTACCATTTTCATGGAATGATCATTTACATATTTCAGGAACTCTTTGCGTTCTTCCATTTTAAAAAATGGAAAAAGACCTGTAGATCCCATTGGAAATAGACCTGATACCCCGTACTTTTTAAGATCCTCTATAAGCACTTCTGTGGCATTGTAATCAATTTCCCCTTTCCTGTTGAAAGGAGTTATCATTGGAGTAACTATTCCACCGTACATAAATAGCAATCGCTAAAACATTATTAAACATATTGAAAATTTAAGTTTTTACATTGTTTTCTAAGGCCTTTTGAGCTTCTGAGCGATTTGTATAGCCCATCTTTGTTGCTTTTTTAACGTTTACGCGGTAACCAGCGTATCCAAGTATAACCACCACAAAAACAACTATAAAGAATGGAAGCCCCAGAGCATCAAGATTGTGAATCTTTATTCCGGTTATAATGTTATAATTCCATATGACCGGAAAAGCAAGTGCGGAAACTCCGGCAACAACAAAAGCCAGGCCGCCGTATGAAAGCACATAGGAGCTTATCCCCCTTGCAACATATGCTATTCCCTTGACTGTCAGATCTTTTTTCTTTGAAAGCCACATTCCAAACATGGTTCCTGCAAGAACCTGCATTGTCATTGTTCCGAGACCGAACATAAGACCTGGAAGAAAACCTAGATATACAGGCATTTCCGGAGCAATTACAAAGTATATTATAAGTGCAAATGCCCCGAATCCAAAGCCGGCAATAAGACCGTGCACAAATGCAAGCCTGTTAGGAACCGGCTTATACTGACCGTTTTCCGATACCATGACCGGATTGGCCATGTGTTCCATTTCCATCTTTTCCTTTTCTTCGTGCCCTTTATGTATTCCGAACAATCCGTAAAGCTTCTCCTCGAAATAATGTATATGCGGATACCTGAGTTTATTGGCTATGTAGAAACCTGACAGAGCCATAACTGACCCAACAATTATATAGATTATACCATTAAAATAAGAAACGAGCATAAAACCTGCAAGCGCAAAGGCCGCTAGTTCAGACATTAATGCGCGCTGCAAAGTGAATCCTGAGGAAAATATGAGGCCTGCCTTGGCCCCGCCCTTTGTTGAATAATTGCCAACAGCATAGGAAAATGTTATCGGCCATGTATGTTCGTCAGGGGTTATACCGTGAACTATTCCAAGAAGGTAGGAAACCAAGATTGATGCGTATATCCCTTCATAGGCAGGATTCCACAGGTTTATGTCCATCGTTAATTAGTATTATACTAATATATTTAAAATTTTCTAAATGAATTTCAGTCGTAAAACACACTGGTGATCACTTTCCTAACTTTTTAAAATCATTTTCCATTTCCAGAACACGATAATTAAATTTAAAAAAGATTAAATAAATAACAGATAATATCATACCATGAAATTCTCAGAAGTGAGCCTTGCACTGGATGAGATGTCAAAAATTACAAAGAGACTACAATTAACTGATATTCTTGTATCACTCTTTAAATCAGCCGACAGCGATCTGAAGGAACTTGTATACCTGGTAGAAGGCAAACTCGCACCTGACTATGAAGGCCTTGAAACGGGAATGTCAGATAAGCTCATAATTAAGTCGCTTTCCACTGTATCGAACATAGACGAGAATAAGCTGATGGAAGACTACTCAAAAATGGGCGACATTGGCATATTTGCCGCAAATATAGCATCCAGGAAAAAGTTGAATTCACTCTCATCAGAAGAACTGACGGTCAGTTACGTTTACAGATCACTCATCTCAATGGCCAGGGCTTCAGGATCCGGAAGTACCAGAACAAGGCTTAATATATACCTTGATCTACTTCTCAACGGTAGCGAAAAAGATATTCTGTATATAACAAGGATAATAACCGGAAAGCTACGTATAGGCGTTTCTGATGCAACGATCCTTGATGCCCTTGTACTGGCGTTTTCTGATAAGAAGTATTCAAAGGAAATAGAAAATGCATTCAATTTTCATCCTGATCTTGGTTACATAGCGGAAAAACTAAGGAACGGGGAGGAGAATACATTGATCAGTGAGGGAGCAGTTCCGATGGTTCCATTCAAGGTAATGCTTGCAGAAAGGCTTAGATCGATTCCCGAGATAATTGACAAGATGGGTGGGAGCTGTGCATTTGAATACAAGTATGATGGGATGCGCACGGAAATACACAAAAAAGGGGACGACGTGAAACTGTTTTCGAGAGGCAACGAGGAGACAACAGCACAGTTTCCAGATATAATAAAGGAGAGCCTGAAGACCTTTATGGGCCATTCATTGATTCTTGATGGCGAGACTGTTCCGTACAATCCTGAAACGGGCGAACTTTATCCATTCCAGGTAATATCTCAAAGAAGGGGCAGAAAATACAATCTTGATAAGAAAAGTTCTGAAATTCCAGTGACTGTTTTCATTTTTGATATAGTCTACCTTGATGGGAAGGATCTCTCAAAAACACCATACAGGGAGAGGAGGAATATTCTTGAAAATCTTTTCTCTGAAAATGATGCGTTTAAACTTGCGAGAAGAATAGTTTCCACGGACAGGAATGAAATCGTAAAGTTCTTCGACCAGGCTATAGAAGACGGATGCGAAGGGCTTGTTGCGAAGAATATGTCAGATGAATCCGTATATCAGGCCGGTGCCAGGGGCTGGCTATGGATCAAAATAAAGCGTGACTATGAGGCGCAGCTCTGGGATTCTCTTGACCTTACAGTCGTAGGGGCATTCAACGGCCATGGAAGGAGAAAGGGAACCTATGGAGCCCTTCTTCTTGCGACATACAATGATGAAAACGATACCTTTGAAACGGTATGCAAACTGGGATCAGGCTTTACGGATGATGTGCTTTTCTCCCTGCCCAAAAAATTTGAAAAGATCATTGCAGACCACAGTCCCGCCCGCGTAAACTCAAAAATTACGCCTGATTACTGGATAGAACCAGAAATAGTGATGCAGATAGTAGGCGCCGAAATAACCGTGAGCCCGATACATACATGTGCCTTTGGAACCGTCGAAAATGACGCAGGCCTTTCTGTTCGTTTTCCAAGATTTTCAGGCATCTGGAGAGAGGATAAAAAACCCGAAGATTCTACAACCACAAAGGAGATATTAGAAATGTACAGGGAACAGAAAAAAACGCTGGAAAGTGACAAAAATTAATTTTACTCCCTATGGCAAAATCGTTATGCCTAAAAATTTTGCCTGAATGCCCTATCCTTCATTCTGTTAAGCGGCAAGGAAGAGAAAAATGAGATAAATGGTATGCATCACATTGCAGTGATTGACATAACATCTTACGCCAGTATGTAATGGATAATCTGATAAATACCGTTTTTGAAGGGCATATTTTGAAAACGAATAAAGCCAGGCACCACAAACCGACATTATCCCGGCGTCTAAATCGTTGACCTCAAAACGAAACTGATGTTATTATTAAAATACAAAAAATAAAAAACCCCTAAAGGGGAAAGAAAAAATTTAATCTTCATTATCGTTGTTCTGATTCCTGTTATTTCCGCGGTATCCTCCACTGCTTCTTCCGCGGTATCCTCCGCTTCCGCCGCTTCCGCCTCTTCTATTGTTGTTGTCGTTTCTGTAAAAATTCTCGTATTCCTTCTCACTGGCATCAAAATTTTCATTGACGTCTTCGATCTCTTCGTCAGATACAGTTAATGAACCATATTTTCCAACATTGAGTCTCATGTGACCTCTTACAAGAGAAACATATCCATTTCCAATTGTCAGCGTTTCCCCAGCCTTTGCCTGTTCAGCCTGATCTCCCCAGAGCGATAGAATAACTTTTCCTGTATCATCGCCTATCGTGACTTCTGTTACGGATCTCTGATCTCCAAACTTAGTCTGGATTGCTTTTGCTTCTCCAACGGACAAAACTTTTCCTAAAACATTCACCCTTCTTGATGAGGGTGTTAAATCCTTTATTTTGGTTATATCTTCCATACTACTACTACCTGTCCTTAGAAAGACTAAAGTGATATTCTTATTTGATATTTAACCTTATCCTTAATGTGGCCTGGGAATTCCGCTATATTTTTCTCTTTGGAACTCGGCAGGAAGCTCTTCCACAGTTTTAATAGGAACGTGCTTGTTTATGTAGTTCCACAGGGAGATATCCGATTCAATTCCCAACCCGATAAGTTCCTGATGAAGGCGATCCTTAAGAAAAGTACCCCTGTAATCAAAATCTGTCAGTATTATGACTCTACTGTATGCAGGTGATATTGAATCCACAAAAGCAGTTATACTTTTTCCCCTGTTGAAAACGATTATATTCCCGGCAAAATCAAGCTCTCTCAGGCAGTTGAGATCGTTCCTTCCTTCAACGATGATCGGTATTTCCCTGTTTTTTCGCCTGTACATCCTGACCATTGAAACAAATCTGTTTTCAGAAGACGTATTTTATCATTGGCATATACCTTATAAATTTTTTGATGTGTGTGCTAGCCATTAACATTTATATACACATATTCGTTATTATGTTGAGAGGCGATCGGTATAGTAATGATTTCTATTGAAAATGAAAATTATAATGTGCTGTCTCAACGGGTCAAGTGGAGCCATGCAGATAATGGTCGCTTCGCGATTTCAGGATAAGGGGGGTGTTTGCAATGGTGGCAGAAAGGTACGATTATTATCTTAAATTGATACTGAATAGTCCTATCACCGAATACCCGTACATATCTGAAAGATATCAGAACGACAGCCAGATAGCACCGCTGGAAGCTGAAGCGCTTGACAGGATAATACTGAAATATCTAGGTATTTATAAAAAATCTGATGTACGTATAATCAATACAATAACTGGCCAGGAGGAAATGGCTCCGCTCTCAATGATAGATGATTTTGGGGGGAATGCCCTCTTTACCGGTGAGGAAACTGCTTATGGAGTTATATGGAAGACCTATGTGCCTTCGCCTGGATTCGAAAGGTCTGCCGTAAAAAAATGGTATTACAATGAGAAAATAGCAGCCATTCTGAATGATTCTCTCTCGGAAGCTGTTCCTGGCAAAATAAAGAATTATTATGATACTCCGCCATGGGTTCTTGGAACGAAATACGCTCCCAATTCCAGGTATCTTCCCCTGTATGATGTTATATCCGAAGCGATAATGAGAAACAGCATACCGGGATGGTATTACCTGATAAAGCTCGGCATTCCTCAGGAATTCATTGATGCTATCCGGACAAAATCTGTTCCATTTTAGGAACTGATTTATTGAATTTTAATTCCGATATTAAAAACCTTTTTTAATTTAGGTGCCATTGCGGTGCATGGATCTTAAAAGAATGTTTTATCCAGAATCGGTTGCTGTAATTGGCGGATCGAATGATAAATCTAAGATAGGTTATCAGATAATGCGTGGCCTTAAAGAGGGAGGATATAAGGGGAAGATATATCCTATAAACACGAATGCAAGTGAAGTTCTTGGAATAAAAGCCTATAAATCTGTGCTTGATGTTCCGGACACAATAGATCTTGCAATAATTTCGATACCGGCAAAGTATTCAGCGCAGGCAGCTGAGGAATGCGGAAAAAAGGGTGTTTTTGGTGTTGTTGTCGTTGCATCCGGTTTTTCTGAGGTTGGAAGGAAGGATCTGGAAGACCAGCTGGCGGAAACATGCAAAAAATACGGCGTCAGGCTTCTTGGCCCGAATGTTGTCGGGCTCATGAACAATGTTACGAAACTTAACGCCTCATTTGCGCCTTATCTGCCCTATCCCGGAAAAATAGCAATGATATCCCAGAGCGGGGCCCTTGTCGTTGCACTGGATGCGATGACGTGGAATAACAAAACCGGAACAAGCTTCCTTATAAGTATAGGAAATATGGCTGATCTGGAATTTTCTGATATCATAGGCTATCTTTCCAATGATGATAATGTTTCATGCCTGTCGCTTTATACTGAGGGCCTGAAAAATGGGAGAGAGTTTGTGGAAATTTCAAAGAAAGTTAAAAAGCCAATAATCATGCTTAAATCCGGCGTTTCAAAACACGGATCGGTAGCCGCAGCTTCGCACACAGGGTCCCTTGCAGGATCACATCGTGTTTATGACGGCGCACTGCAACAGGCTGGAGTAATAAGGGCATACTCCATTGACGAGCTCTTCGATCTTTCTCTTACTCTTTCACTTCAGAAGCCAATGCAGGGCGACAACCTCGTCGTAATTACA
The DNA here is from genome assembly GCA_031961205.1 of Thermoplasmataceae archaeon. Taxonomy (GTDB): domain Archaea; phylum Thermoplasmatota; class Thermoplasmata; order Thermoplasmatales; family Thermoplasmataceae; genus JAVRLS01. Next base: position 37,724 of record JAVRLS010000006.1, read on the forward strand.
AATGGAGGCGGGATAGGTGTTCTTGCCACAGACCAGGCAGAGGC